>CANODD010000006.1 GCA_947564705.1 uncultured Dorea sp.
GGTATTGCCCGATATCGTTGCCATAGGCCGTGTGGCGGGTACGTAGCCCCGTGAAAAGTAACCTTGTTGAAAAATATTTGTTGAAAATAGAAATTAGGTCTTTACAAATGGTATATACTTGTGGTAAGATATCATTTGTCGAGCGGAAGTGGCGGAATGGCAGACGCGCTAGATTCAGGTTCTAGTGGGAGTTTATCCTGTGAGGGTTCAAGTCCCTTTCTCCGCAGTAAGCGGCGCAAAATCGAACCGTTGTGGTTTAGGTTTTGCGCCGTTTTGTGCATTGAATGAGAATCCCGAAAACCTCATAACTAAGGTCTTTCGGGATTTTTCTTTACCTAATTCTTAAATATAGGACAAAAATAGGACAAAAACGGGATACATCAAACAAAAGCTAATGACATCTTTCTTTTTTACTGAAATAGATAAGCAGCATCCGCCGCAAGCAACATCAATTCAGAAAATTATCAATAATAATGCTTTCTGCCTCTTCCTCCGTCATCCCCAGTGTGCGAAGCTTAACTAATTGCTCGTCATTAATCCGCCCGATCGCGGCTTCATGGATAATTGCCGCATCCAGGTGCCTTGCATTGATCTCCGGAATTGAACTTACCTCCGCATGATCCATGATAATCGAATCACATTGTACATGCGCGTGACATCCGGCATTCCCTACTGCCTTCGGATGGAATACTTGTCTGGATTCCCCCTTCGCCACTGATCTTGATATAATCTGTGCCGAGCTTCCTGAGCCGTTCATCTGCACTTCCATATCCGACTGCGCTGTCTGGCTGTCATGAGTCATCAGTTTCTCTATCACATATAACTTTGCATTTTCCCCCAGTTCTACATCCGTCTTACGGACGGTGGAATCTACTCCTTTGATCTGCACCGTATCCAAAGTAAATACCGCATCCTCCTCCAGATAAATCTTCGTCACCGGATTAAGCACCTTCGCGCCGGTACCCTCGCCCTCGCCGTAATGCTTCTCTTCATAACGAACATTCGCCCCTTTCCCCACATGAAACGAATGAATTCCGTCATGGCGGCTCTCATTACATCCGCTGTTATGAATTCCACAGCCCGCGATAATCGTAACCTCTGCGCCCTCCTCAATATAGAAATCATTATAAACTTCATCCTTCATACCGGATGCATCCACAACAACAGGAATATGAACCTGCTCCCCCTTTGTCGCGCCGTCTATAAAAATATCGATTCCCTGCCTGTCTTCTTTCTTTCTAATCTTAATATGCTCACTGTCCCCGTGACAAAGCGCGATCCCGTTGTGTCTGAGATTAAATGCCCCTTTTTGCCGGAATCCTTCCCCATCTATCTGACGCAGTATCTTCTCTGTAATCCTATCTAATATTTCTGACATCTCTTATCTCTCCTTCTGGTTCATCTAGATACAGCACATATTGTCCGTGCCTCTTCGCGTTTTACTTACCGCTCCCCACAATTCATGCAGGTACAACTATCGTCTTTGTCTAATAATTGCGGAAGAATCTCTTCCCTCGGCCCGACCGCTCCTATCTTCCCGTCTTCGATCACCATAATCCTGTCCGCCATACGGATAATCCGCTCCTGATGCGAGATCAGTATCAGGCTTTCTTCTTTTCTGTTATGAATTTTCTCAAACTGCTGTATCAACATGGAGAAGCTCCACAGATCAATCCCCGCCTCCGGCTCGTCAAAGATACAAAGTTTATGACGCTTTGCCAATACAGTCGCAATCTCAATCCGCTTCATCTCGCCGCCGGAAAGTGTGGAATCTACTTCCCTCATGATATACTCCTGCGCGCACAGCCCCACTCTGCTTAACAGACTGCAGCATTCCGGCTCCTTCAGCTGTCGTCCCGCAGCCAAAGATAACAGCCTGCTGACCGTCATCCCTTTGAATCTGGGCGGCTGTTGAAATGCAAAACCGATCCCTGCATTTGCCCGATGATTAATGTCATAGGAAGTAATATCCTCCCCGTCCAGTATGATCTGTCCTTCATCCGCATCCTCTATACCGATAAGCACCTTGGCAAGCGTAGATTTTCCGCCGCCGTTCGGTCCCGTAATTACAAGCATCTCCCCGTTCTCTACCTGAAAACTGATATTTTTAACGATACTTCTCTCTATTCCATTTTCATTCACCTTGAATGTAAGGTTTTTCACTTCAAGCATATCCGATACGCTCCTTTACTTTCTGAATACTTATCTGAAAAATACTAGTCTACATTATACCCATTTTTCATAACATTGACAATCCATTTTTGATTCAAACTGTGTCCGCCCGCTTGAATATAAGGCACAGCCTGATATAAAGGTCACTGCATTCGCGTCAATTCTTTGTGAACATCCTTCTCAGTACCAGTACCGCAGCAGCAGCCAGTATCACCTCCGTCACCAACTGCGCATACGCCATTCCATAGAGCGGCACACACATATTCAACAGATAAATCGCCGGTATCTCCATGATGATCTTTCGCAGAATCGCAAAGAAAAACGCTTTTTTCCCCATACCTACTGCCTGGAATACTCCGATTGCAAGAAAATCCATATTAAAAAACGGAAGCGCAAGACACAATCCCCGAAGAAAACTCGCCCCATATCGGATAATCTCCTCATTCTGTATAAACAACCCCATCCAGAAATCCGAACCAATGAAAAAACATGCCGCTACTATTGCCAGGACAGATAATGTTAGTTTCGCGGAAAAGACAACCGTCCGCTTCATCCTGTCGCGGTCACCGGACGCATAATTATAACTGATCAAAGGCATAATCCCCTGAGAGAATCCAAAAGCCACATTCATCGGCACCATATCAATCTTTTGAGCGATTCCCATAGCCGCCACTGCTGACGAACCATAAAAAGATGTAAAATTATTCAGTACAGTCATTCCCACTACGTTCAAAAGATTCTGAATTGCCGCCGGTATACCAACCCCGCTGATCTCTCTCATAATCTCCCTGGTTGGCCGGAACATCCGCGGATTTACACAGACATAAGTCCTTTTCCGCCTAACGAATAGCAGGCAGAAAAAATAAAGGCACGCGGCACAATTTGAAATAAATGTGGCAAATCCGGCTCCCGCCGCTCCCATATTGAATCCCCACGGCAGAATAAATATCGGGTCCAGCAGGATATTCAACACACATCCGCTCATCGTGCCGATACTTGCATGCATTGTACTTCCTTCCGACCGTACCATATACGCCATGACTACATTCAAGATCGCAGGCATAGCCCCAAGGGCAACCGTCCATTTCATGTATTCTGCAGTAGCAGCCACCGTATCCTCAGCCGTACCAAGAAGCACGAGCAAGGCCTCCCTGCCCGTAATATAGATCACAGAGAACAGGAAACTGCAAAGAACCGTACAGTAAAACCCAACCGCAGACGCCTTACGAACCGTATCATACTCCTTTCTCCCAAGCGCCCGGCTCATCATACTGGACGTTCCTATACCAAACAGGTTATTGACTGCATTGAACGCCAGAAGAACCGGCGCCGACAGCGTGACTGCCGCATTCTGTACAGGATCATTCAACATACCGACAAAATATGTATCCGCCAGATTATAGATCACCATCACCAGCGAACTGATAATCGTCGGAACCGACATCGCCATAACCGCTTTTGACACCGGTGCCTTTTCAAATAAATATAATTTCTTATCTTCTATCATTTTTATCTTCTTCTTTCCCAATCAAAAGTCATGCCGTATCCGCCAAAATATTATGTTTCTTCAAAAAGATCGTCTCTGGTAATATTATTCAGCCATTTCATACTGCGGTAATGCCCCAGAACCCACGGCCATTTGGCAAATTCATCCGTGCAAAGCAGGAAATACACCCACAATACCGGAAGCTTTAAAACAAATGCCGCTATGAAGCCAAGCGGCACAGCATAGCACCACATATCAATCGTATCACAGACAAATCCAAACCTGCTGTCTCCCCCTGCCCGGAAAACTCCCGCAATCAGCGTCGTATTTACTGCCGCCCCCATTACATAATAAGTATTGATCAGCATCATGTATTTCAGATAATGCATCGCCTGATCCGATAACGACGCATAACGAAGCACGACAGGCATGGCCGCGAGAACAATCAGGCCGCCGACTGCACCGGTAATCACCGTAAGCCTCATAACCTTCTTCGCGCCCTCTTTTGCCTCCTCCAGTTTATTCATGCCGATGATATTTCCCAACAGGATACCGCCCGCGCTCGCCGTTCCAAAGCACAGGATCGTCCCGAAATTCCGCACGACGATAACGAAGGAATTCGCCGCCACGGCATCTGTCCCAAGATGCCCGATGATCACGGAATACATAGAAAACGCGACGCTCCATGAGATATCATTTCCAAGGGCAGGAAGGGATAGCCTGACAAAATCTGAAAATAGTTTCCTGTTCTTCATAAAAAGATATCGAAAATCCAGCTTGATGTCTTTGCTTAAAAGCGAAACGGCAAAACATGCCGCCAACTCAATCAGCCTGGATATAGACGTCGCAATAGCTACGCCCATAGCCCCCAGCTTAGGCGCTCCAAATAATCCAAAGATAAATACCGCGTTCAGAAATATATTCAGCGAGAACGCAAGCATATTCATCGCCGTACTGATCATGACCCTGCCGATACTGCGAAGAACTGCAAGATACACCTCCGTAATCCCCCAGCACAGATAGCTGACGCTCATGAATTTAAGATAGGACGCGCCTATCGTGATCAACTCAGTATCATTTGTAAACAGACGCATCATCTGCTCCGGAGCAAACAACGCAAAACAAGCAAAAGCCGCCGCAATCGCCATTGAAAACCGAAGAGCAATCCCTTCGATCAACTGGATTGCTTTCATATCCCCCTTCCCGTAATACTGGGCGCTCAGCATCGTAGCGCCGGTTCCCAGACCATAGAATACCATGAACAGGATATTCGCATATTGAGAGGCAAGGGATACTGCCGATATGGAAGACTGTCCGACATAATTCAGCATGATTACATCAGCTGAACTGACCGCAGCGCTCAATAAATTCTGAATCACAATCGGCAGCACTAATTTGAAAATCTGTCTGTAAAATGAATCTTTTTTCATAACTGTCCCCATCTCAAAATAACCTCTTTCGTAAATTTCGGAATCTTTGTCACCATATATGCCGCATTTTCATATTCTCTATCAAAATATAGTATATTCCTCTGATATTTTTTTATAAAAATACAATTTTTGTCTTGCAATTTAATCCGTAGTATATTATACTAATGCATGTAGAAAGGATACTTTCTACAACCCCTTATTAATTATTTATACTCCCCTCAAAAGACCGATGGCTCCCCCATCGGTCTTTTACTTTATTCCCGCAGGCACAAGCCTGGCGGACATGCCTGCAGAAGAGGTCCCTGACTTCCATGAAGCAACGGAGCTTCACCGCCATCGGTTCCTGTCAATAATGCGCAGCACAAATACTACGATAAGAAACGGAACCAGAACCGGCGCCAGAAGAGAGAAGATTCCGCCTATTACCGCCACTACCACCATAATAACACCTACGATTCCCAACACCAGCAGCAAACGTTTCCACCAGGACCCCAGACCAAACACACGTACCTGCTTCTGTCTATAAGCCTGCTGTTCGGACCCATACATGGATTCATCCTGTACATTTCCTGTATTATCTCCTTTTGCCAGAGACTCAATAATCGTTCTGGCAAGCGCCCACGGATCTCCAAGCTCCTCGATCACCGCAGCCTCGCTCCTGCCGTTCCTTACTTCTCCGCTGATATAACTGTCATAATAATTCACATTCTCCTGCACGACGGGACCACTCAGGTCATTCGCCAGAGCATGTCGCATCTTTTCTAAAAATTCGTACTTTGTCATAGATAACCTCCTGCGTGTCCAATCTGCCGGGCAGTTCTGTCTCTTACATTCAACATCCTTCCGGCAATCATACACAAAAAACCCTAAACTTAGAATAGCACATACTCTCGGCTATTCCAAGTCTAAGGTTCTTAAAATTTCCTAATACATTTCTAAAGAACTACTTTTCATGTTCCGAATTCTAAAGGTTATACCTCAAAGATCAAATCTCCGTAAGACGGCATCGGCCATGCTTCCTTATCCACGATCATCTCCAGCTCATCCACCGGCGCGCGCAGGGCTTCCATCGCAGGCACCACATCAAAATGATAATATCTTGCCTGTGCTTCTCCCTCTTCCATTGACGCTGCCTGATCCGTCACCTGGATAAGCTGCGTAAGCGCCTGCTTCGTCTTCCCAAGCAGTGCCGATACTTCTTTTAACAGATCTGACTGTACATCCGTATCCGCCCCGGCAGCTTTGACCGCTACGACCGTATCTGCAAGCTCCTTCGTATACTTGATGACCGCCGGTATAAACTGCTTGCTCGCCATATCGATCATCGTGCGGGCCTCTATATTGATTGCTTTCGCGTAATTCTCAAACTTAATCTCCGCACGGGATTCCAGCTCCGCCTTCGTAAATACTTTGAATTTCTCGAACATCTCCACGGATTTCTCCGTCGTAAGGGCAGGAATCGCTTCCACCATTGACTTTATGTTCGGAAGCCCGCGGCGCTTCGCCTCCTCTATCCACTCGTCTGAATAACCGTTGCCGTTAAACACGATTTTCTGATGCTCTACCGCATATTTCTTGATCTGGTCATGAACCGCTTTCTGGAAATCCTCCGCTCCCTCAATGGCGTCGCACGCCTCGGCGAATGCCTCAGCAACAATCGTATTCAATACCACATTCGGTCCGGCGATAGAATCCCTGGAACCCACCATACGGAATTCAAATTTATTTCCCGTGAATGCAAATGGAGAGGTACGGTTACGGTCCGTCGCGTCTTTCGCAAGCTCCGGCAGCGTCCTGACTCCCGTCTCCAGCTTGCCGCCTTTCAGGCTATGAGTTGCCTCTCCCGTGTTGACAAGCTGCTCTAACACATCCTCAAGCTGCTCTCCCAGGAAAATAGATATGATCGCCGGCGGCGCTTCATTCGCCCCAAGCCTGTGGTCATTGCCCGGATCTGCAGCCGATTCGCGAAGGAGGTCCGCATGTTCGTCCACCGCTTTTAGGATACACGTGAGCACAAGCAGGAACTGAATATTCTCATGAGGCGTTTTCCCCGGATCAAGCAGGTTCTTACCGTCGTCCGTCGTAAGCGACCAGTTGTTATGCTTACCGGAACCATTCACTCCCGCAAAAGGCTTCTCATGCAGCAGGCACTTCATCCCATGCTGACATGCCACCCTTTTCAATGTCTGCATGACAATATGGTTATGGTCGACAGCCACGTTCGCTTCCGCGTAGATAGGCGCAAGTTCATGCTGCGCAGGCGCCACTTCATTGTGCTGCGTCTTGGCAGTCACGCCGACCTTCCACAACTGCTCATTCACATCCTTCATGAACCCTGCGATTCTCTGGCGGATCGTTCCGAAATAATGATCGTCCAATTCCTGTCCCTTCGGAGGCATAGCCCCGAATAATGTACGTCCTGTATAGATCAGGTCTTTTCTCTGCTGGAACTTCTCTGCGTCCACAAGAAAATATTCCTGCTCCGGTCCTACCGACGGTGTCACCTTCTTCGACGTCGTATTTCCGAATAAACGGATCAGTCTCAATGCCTGTGTATTGACCGCTTCCATCGAACGAAGCAGCGGCGTCTTCTGATCCAGCGCCTCTCCTGTGTAAGAACAAAAAGCCGTCGGAATACAGAGCGTCGCCCCAGCGGCGTCATGCCTTACGAACGCCGGCGACGTACAGTCCCAGGCCGTATAACCTCTCGCCTCGAAAGTTGCCCGAAGCCCTCCTGACGGAAATGAGGAGGCATCCGGTTCTCCTTTGATCAATTCCTTCCCGGAAAAGCTCATCAGCACTTTCCCGCTGGACAGCGGCGCAGAGATAAATGAGTCATGCTTTTCGGCCGTAACACCCGTAAGCGGCTGAAACCAGTGCGTATAATGCGTGGCTCCTTTCTCAATCGCCCATTCCTTCATCTCGTGCGCGATGACATCTGCCGTCGACGGATCCAGTTCCTTGCCTTCCCCGATCGCTTTCTTCAGCTCCTTATAAACCTTCTTGGGCAGACGTTCCTGCATCACGGTATCGTTGAACACGTCTTCCCCAAAAATGGCCGCTACATTTACTAATTCACTCATATCTTCTCTGCTTCCTTTCTTTAAGCTGATTTTCTTACCCATGCGGCATTACATTTCTCATTCATTACTGCTTATTTACCAGCCATATGCTTTTCCTGCTGCTCTAACGCCGCATTGAAAAAGGCATTCCGATCTTTGTCGGAACGCCTTTGTTCTGTCTACGTCTGCTAGTATACCTCAATCCATCGAAAAAAGCAAGCAAAAATTTACGCTTTTCCTACAGAGCCGAATAATTCCATCTTCTCTTTTACTTTGTCGATGATTGCTTCATATCCTGGTTTCAGTAATTTACGAGGATCAAATCCTTTTCCTTCGAGATCCTTTCCGGCTTCGATATATTTACGTGTAGCCTCCGCAAATACCAACTGACACTCTGTATTAACGTTAATCTTAGCAACGCCCAGATCAATCGCTTTCTTGATCATATCATCCGGAATACCTGTACCGCCATGAAGAACTAACGGCATGTCGCCTGTCAGCTTCTGGATCGCGTCCAAAGTCTCGAAGCTAAGTCCTGCCCAATTCTCCGGATATTTTCCATGGATGTTACCGATACCTGCCGCCAGCATGTCCACACCGAGATCAGCGATCATCTTACACTCATTCGGATCGGCACACTCGCCCTGTCCAACTACTCCGTCTTCTTCTCCGCCGATTGCGCCTACTTCTGCTTCCAGAGACATTCCCTTCTCTCTGCAGATCTCAATCAGCTCTTTCGTCTTAGCAACATTCTCTTCGATCGGATACTTCGAACCGTCGAACATGATAGATGTAAATCCTGCTTCGATACATTTCTTACATCCATCGTAGGAACCGTGGTCAAGATGTGTAGCTACCGGAACAGTAATTCCCATCTCGTCTACCATAGCCGCTACCATATCCTGTACGGTCTTAAATCCGGTCATGTACTTTCCTGCGCCTTCGGATACGCCTAAGATTACAGGTGACTTTGTCTCCTCAGCTGCTGTCAGGATAGCTTTCGTCCACTCAAGGTTGTTGATGTTGAACTGTCCCACTGCGTAATGGCCCGCTACTGCTTTTTCAAGCATCTCTTTTGCTGATACTAACATGTTTTAATTCCTCCAATTCCTCCTGCCGTCTAAGATGCTGCTACATCTCTTTAGCATGTTATATTTTTCACTTTCTTTATTATATATCATAACACTCAAAAAAACAATAAAGAATTTGATCTGTGAACAGTGAACAGTCGATGTACGCAGATTAAATTGGAAGGATATCTCTCACAGACGGGGCAATATTCCGGTGAACTAACCGCTAACGGAACATTAATCTGCTGTGTATCGGCAAGGGTATAAAAAGAATGTGCCGAGCGCGGTTGCTTTGCGACATAATTCTACTTCGCGCGAGTGCGCATCCTCCCGGAGGGTTTTATGATGCGCCGCCTTAGCGACATACTTCTTCTGCACGGGGCTGCGCATAAAAAAATCCTCTCGAAGATTACTCTTCAAGAGGACTCAACAATGACTCCGAGGGGAATCGAACCCCTGATTCCAGCGTGAGAGGCTAGCGTCTTGACCGCTTGACCACGGAGCCGTATAACACACTCTTTTGTTTCGTGCTTATGTAGTATATCAAAGATATTCGAAATAAGCAAGTACTTTTTTACATTTTTCTTCAAATTTTTTCAGAGTGTGTTATTTTTGCTCCGTTCGCAGCTCTATGCCTTCTTCTCCCGCTTTTTATAATAGATTACGCTTCCGGCGGCGGCCGCTCCCGTCATGAGCATCAGCCACCAGATATACCAATCGGAATTATCTCCTGTCTTGACTCCCTTTCCGATCTTGTCTTTCTCTGCAGGTGTGTTTCCGCTTCCCGGTTTCTCTTCGCCTGAACCCGGTTTCTTATCCGGCACCGGATCTTTTTCTACCTGTATCTTCACCCTGGCTTCCAATCCGCCGCCCGCTCTTACGACTACCGTGCCGGTTCCCTTCTTCACACCGGTCACTACGCCGTTTTCATCCACCACGGCGATGCTCTCATCCAGGCTCTCATACGTTAGATTTGTGAACTCCTTCGCATTCGCCGGCTCCGTCTGTACCATGATACCCTTCTTCTGTGAAACGCCAAGCCTCTTGCTCTTTTCGGCATTCAGCGTCAACGCCTCCGGCACATTCTCCACAGGCAGATAATCCATCATGGCGCATTCCATCCTCTGACCGTCGGTTCCATACCCTTTGTAAACTGCGGCCCCCACAGACGCCGTCCGGTACTCTCCTCCGGTAAAGAATTCCTGCCCGACAGATACTTCGAATGTAATCGGATAACTCTCCTGCGGCTCCAGCGACGGTATGTCGCAGCTCCCAAAAGGCTGCTCCTCCACCGTATCATCCTTAAGCTCTATGTGCGACAATACGAACGTGCTGTCTTCCGACGGCGCGTTGCCGTCGTTCCGGATTCTTGCCGTCACCTGATATCTCGCTTCTGACGTATCACCGGCATAATTAATCGGTTCATAGTGAATACTCTCGATATCCAGGCTCGATCCGGAATAGATGCCCTGGGACTTCATACTTCCATGCGTGCCGTGTAAGGAAAGCAGGGTATCTCCGTTAAAATCCTCCGGCACTACATAAGAAAATGAAACTTCCGTCTCTTCTCCTGCCGCCAGGTCGGGAACAATTGCTTTCGCACCCTCCTGCCCGGTACTGCCGCCGTCTGCAAGCAGCTCAATCTCGCCGCCCGGCAGATTCTGAACACCGTCGTTTTTCACTTTTCCCGTTACCATAACCGTCTCACCCGGCTGCGGATACAGGTTGGACACCCGCAGATCTGTATTCTCAAGCTGGTTCCTGTCCGCCGCCCCGCCGTCTCTTGCGTCTCCTCCGCCGCTTTCTGCCAATTCCGCATAATCCACGACGGAACGCTTCTCGCTAAGTCCTATACTCTGCAGGCAGATATCGCTGCTGCCGTCATCCGCACTTTCCGAATCAATCACCGTCTCCCGGTAGAGTACCTGCAGCGTTCCGCCGGCATCCACCTGGGGCGAGATCGCCTGGATGTAACGGTTACCCGATGTCTCGAACACCGTGCTGCCCTTTCCCCAGGTATACACATCATCCTCCTCCGCGTCTCCCACGATTCTTTCCAGTACCGACATCCGGACTTTCGTTCCTGCTTCTTTACTTTCTGTCCACAGGGCGTAAGTCTTACCGTCTCCGCCCTCTATAAGGGTAAAATTCTCCATATTTCCGGCATATGCATTCACCATGGACGCGATATCACTCCCGTCATACGGTATCCTGCCCGTATCTGTGTCTTTGGAAATCCCTGCAAGGACCGCCGTCACATCTGCCGCCGCCATTCTGCCTTCCTGCTTCCACATCAGTTTCCCGTTCATAAGCCTCGGGTTTCCCTGATACAGACTGCTGTCTTCCGTCACTTCCCGTTTCGTTCCTTCTACATATCCTTTTCCTCCCTGCCCGCGTTCCAGGCCGATGAGGTATATATGATTCCGGCTTCCGTCTTCTGCGTCATTCAAGATTCCTGCCTGTTCTCCTTCTGTCACATGGTAGGCGCAGACAGGCTTTCCGCCGGCCAGATCAAGATCCGCCGTCTTCAATACCTTGCCCTCCTCTCCCTGCGCCAGGATTATACTGTCCGTGAATGTGTGATCCGGATCCGCCAGCGAAGCGTCGTCTACCGGAAGGCTGGTACATGCAAGCAGAGAACTGTTCCGGGACATATCCGCCAAAGTATGGTCTTTTGTCAGACCTTTCACGCCGAGATTCCGGTAAAGCACGACCACTTCCTCCGCCTCCTCGTCATATACCGCGTCCGTCACGATACCGGACACGATATTCTGATCATCATCCTCCGTCACAAGGGATTTATAGATCAGGGGGGCCGATCCCGCCGTACTTACGTTGCTGTCGTAGACCGCCGCCTTGATAACCGTCCGCATATCGGCAAGACTAAGAGACTCTCCCTGATTCCCGTACAGAATACTGTTCCAGAGAATTACATACCTTCCGCCGCCGATGCCCGTGACACAAGGGTGGAAATTGATGCTGTCTCCGTTCGCCCCCGCCATCTCCTTAGGCTCCAGACTATGGAATATTCTGCCTTTGTCGTCGGCCGCATAGGTCTTCGTCTTACTGTCATATATCGCATAACTCAGCACCGCTTTCCCAGTCGCTGCTTCTGAACCGCTGCCAGGACTTCCGTCTGCCGCCGCTTCCCCGGCTCCGTCTGCACGGCTCCCGGCTGCGGCGCTGTCCTCAAGTCCGCTGACCAGTTTTCCGTCTACCGTGGCAAGCAGCATATACTTTCCGTCATCCATCGGATAGAGCTTCGGCCTCGAGAACTCATACGCGTCCGTGAGCAGAGGATTATCGCTTCCTCCGCTGTCGGCGCTGACGCTCTGCCGGTATTCGGCAGGAAGCTTCATCGTCAGTTCGCCAAGCTTCGTCTGCTGCATCTGGCGGTTCGCCTCCTCCAGCATCTGCTGTTCTTCGCCCTCCTGCGTCCCTCCGTCTCCGTCCTCACCCTGCAGGTAAGGATTGGTATTGAACATCGTATACTGCGCCGCCTTATAGGAGAATGTCCTTCCGATCAGAAGCGCCTCCACTCTGCAGTCCACGCTCAGCGACAGCTTCCCGTTTCCATAGCTAAAGTCGATCCAGTCGAAAGTCATCTTCCCGGTGCCTCCTCCCGAGACGCTTAAGAGACCGTTCACTCCTGCTCCCAGCGCGATTCCAAGCGACAGAAACACATTGAAATCATTTCCCGGTTTATAACTGGATTTTGACGGATCGCTCATATTACGGACGTCCACATATCCCTCCTCCGTTGCCGGCATCACCTGCAGCATATCGGAAAATCCGCCGCTTACCGTAAGGCTTACAAACATCGGGAATCCTTCTATCGTAAAAGGCATATTGAAGGTATAACTGGTATTGAACCCTACCGACATCCATGCTCCGACACACAGCAGATGCGACTGATAATCTATCTCCGCATTATATAACGCGAGCTGTACAGACACCGAGAAATTCACCGCCAGAGCCGACTTCTTCAGATTCTGCCGTCCGGCAATCTTCTGCTCCTCCGTCGCCTTGGGTGACATTACCTGCAGCCCGTTCTTCCAGAGATTCGCATAGCCTGCCCACCCGGTGGGCTGCAAACCACTGTCCTTCTTGAGGAAATTCTTCGCGGCGCTGAAATTAAGCCCTATAGTCATATAAGTTATATTGCCGCTCTTACTGGTCGTAAGGATAGGCTTGATTCCCTTCACGCTGAACAGAAAATACATATTGCCAAACAACGGCACGTCGCATCCCACGTCCCCGGTATCCGGTATATAAGACGCATCGTCAAACTCCGCGATGACAATGGAATATCCCGTGTTCACTTCCCCATAACTGGTCTGCTTTACTACATTTCCCTCGCCGTCATAGGTGCGGTTCACCAGCTCCACCCATATCTGATCTCCCTGTTCCGCGAGCATACCAAGAGCAGCGGACCACAGATACTCTGAACCATTGTGCTCCCCGGTAACCTGCTCCCCTTTCGGGGTTCCGTCCGAGCTTTTCAACTGGAACAAGACGTCGCTGACCTCCTGTCCCGCCGTCTCAACCGACGCCCCCAGGATACAGCCGTCTGTCTCGGTTTCCAGATAAATGACGTCGCCGTTCTGCACCGTGCCGTCATAGTCAAAATACCGCACGCCGGTTACCCGCGGACCTTCATAGTAATAGGACAGCTTCATATCCTGTCGAAGACTCGCACCCTTACTTCCGCTGATCACCACTTCCTGAACATACTCCCTGTTATTTGCCGTAACCAACGCCGTATAGATCTCGTCCGTGCGTGCTTTTACCGTAAATAAATCCGTGCTTCCGTCTTCCTTTGTCTCCCTTTCTTCTCCTTCCAGAGAGACGATTGCTCCCTGAAGAGGCGTATACTTTTCAGTCTTTGAATCCGGCTGATGCAGGATATCTCCACCCTGCATATACACGTCCGCTATCACACTATATTCCTGCCCCGGGTCACATTTCTCAAAGGAAAGGCTTACATGATTATCCGTCAGAAGCACCGGAAACTGTACCCTGTAGTAAAATCTGCTTCCATAATAGGTCTTCGTCTGCCCTGTCGCCACATCCCGGTAGGACCATCTGGCCCTGTAGCCCTCCGCCGGTTCCGCCGCAAATGCCGCCACGTCATTACTGTCATACTTTCCGTCATAATCCTCTACCGTACAGGAGTCCCCCTGCAGATCTTTGGGCTTGCCCGGGAAGCTTCCATGCGAAGCCCCCGACACATTCAGAAGCAGCCTCGCATTGCGGTTCGTCACCATCGGCGTCACGGCATAATACCCGGCGGATACGACGGTACTCCATTGAGGATTCGTATAATACAGCGGATTTGAAAGGCTCGACTCTTTACTTGCCCCGTCGCACACCTGATACGCCGCAAAATGATAATCTCCCATATAAGCGCCGTTCTCCGTCACACGGAACGCAAGCGTATCGCCGTGGGCATAATAAGACGAATTCCAGGTAACCGTAGCAATCTCCACACCGTTATCCTTATACACCGCGCGGCAGTTAGCCATATCAATCTCCGCATTGACCGTATCCATCCCCATGGCGGCAAAATCCTGCCGAAGCACCTCCACCTGCGCCGTCTCCCTCTCGAACACAGGTCGGATCGTAAACGTATTATTCGAAATTCTGGAAGAATACTTCTGGATCAATTCCGAACTCAGGGTAAATGTCGGGCTCTCTGTCTGTTCCGAATAAAACACCTTATTATTGCCGTCCAACAGTTGATATCCTGCATAATGAGCCGTTTCATCCATCAGGTTATAACTGATGGTATAAGTCTCGTCCCGATATGCCTTCTCTATACTGCTTCCTGACACCGACGCATCCGAAGTCAGCGTAAGCTT
Organism: uncultured Dorea sp.; assembly: GCA_947564705.1. GTDB lineage: Bacteria > Bacillota > Clostridia > Lachnospirales > Lachnospiraceae > Sporofaciens. Next base: position 15,082 of record CANODD010000006.1, read on the forward strand.
CAGATCTCCCGCGGGCACATTCGCCACTCCGTCCTGTGTAACCGCCTCCGGATTCAAAAGCTTAAGGCCATATTCCTGCTTCACCAGAGCCACATGTCCTTTATTCCCGTCAAAATCCTGGTTATACAGATTATACCCGATATGTCCAAGCCCGCTATGCTGTTCTGCCGTAATATATATCTGATACTCCCCTGTACGCGAAACATTCGCGTTATGGATTCCCTGCCCCGTCAGACTGACCGTGTCAATACGGGCGCCGTACTGATTGGAAACAATCTGCCCCAGCGCCGTCTTATTATTGTAATAATCCGTATTCGACGCATAGACATCCAGATGGTCTCCCACGATCGTTCCGACCTGATAGCTGGCGGACAGGCGGATCGCTTTGATTCCTGTGAAATCATAAGCCTGCCGGGTCTTAATCGACGCGCTTCTGTTACTTCCGTCGCCGATGCCCGTATCAAAGCTGAGCTCATAACGCTCCCCGTTGTCTTTTTCGGAAAACGTAATATCCCCTACTACAGAACCACCTTTTTCAAACTCCGTCATAGGGATATCCACCAGCTCCCTGGACGTCTTAAAAGCCGCTCCCTTCGTTGTCGTCTTATAACTTACTTCCTCTTCAGACTTCGCCGCCCGAAGGGTAAATGATTTCTCCTCCTGCATCTTTGAAGCTATCAGCGGAATATGGACGCGCTGTCTGGATACCCCCGGGGAAAATGTAAGCTGCGTACTCTTCAGGATGTAATCCTCTCCGTTCACCGCCGTATCATCCTCTGCCTCCAGTGTATAGGCGCTGTAACCCGCCGTGTTCCCGGTCCGTCTCACCAGCACCGACACATAACCATCCGTCACCTCCGCCGAATCTTCTACAATAGATATCTCCGCTTCTTCTGTCTCCCGGGTCTCCACAAGCGTGACCGACGTACTGATATTCTCTCCCGTCTCCAGCCCTTCCTCACACTCAAGTACCATAAGCTGCAGCTCTTTATTCCCCACTGCTTTCTCCGGAACTCCGGCGCGGATACGGATCTCCTTTTCCTGTTCCCCTGTCTCAAACTCCAGATCGAATACTGCCGACGCGGTTTCCCGAATCTCTTCCTTATCCTTGTCTTCAAGCTTATCGGTCGAATCTGCGTTCCCCGATGCGGCAGCCGTATCTTCCTGCCCGTCCGCATCCTTCATGACATTCGTTCCCGGATACACATCATAGGTAACGCCGCTTCCGTCAAGGATTCTGTTCGCCTGCCCAAAAACAGTCTCCCCGTCCGCCAGAATCTCATAATCCTCCCCATATCCGGCCGTCAGATCTAAGACTGCCAGCGTCACCTTCTGCTTAGCTTCTGTATTTCCCTGGCGGAAGAGATGATAAACCAGTTCTTCTCCCATGTTGACGGATACCCCGTTCAGAGGAAATGTTACGGCGCCCGACTCATATGTATCCGCCTGTTCGCTCTTTAACCATTTCTCCTCCTGCTCCTCAAGATTATACGGCAGTACTTCATTATAGACTCTTTCTGCCCTTGCAGGAATCGCCGGAAGAGCGCACGCGAGCATGACTGCTGCCAGACTGCCTGCCAAAAGACGTTGTGCAAACTTTTTCATCATTCTTCCCACCTTTTTTTGATAACTTCTATACCCTGAATCCGATTAACTCCGCAGAATATCCCGGACCTTTTTTCTTCGCATAACCACCGGAACGGCTCCCGCTGCCACGATCATAACCAACGGCAGGCAAGATGCCGGATCGCCGGTATCGGCGGCTTTCTTCTGTCCGGTTCCTTTGGCGTCCTTCGCGGAATCCGTGCTGAGATCTTCAAAATACGGTTTATCCGGTTCCTCCGTTCCCGAACCGTCGTCAGAGGGCTGCTTCGGATCCCCCGTTCCCGAACCGTCGTCGGAAGGCTGCTTCGGTTCCTCCGTTCCCGAACCGCCGCCGGGCGGATCTGTCGTACCAGGGTTATCCTCCGGCGGTCCCCCTGGTTCCTTCTGGTCCCTCATATCTACATTTTCTACGATTCCGTCCAGGATCCGGTAGTTCTGTCCTGCCGTCTCCACAAACACCGCCTTAAAATCATAGATCTGCTCCTCCGGCACGGTAATCACTTCGGAAAATCCCCATGTTCCGTTATCCGCCGTAATCTGAATCCCTTCCGCCGCAATACTCCATTCTTCCGTTCCATGGACCCGCATATAGATCGTTATGGTTCCTGCCGGCCAGTCAAACACATCCGGCAGACTCCCGACAAGCGTTACCTTCTTCTTACTGATATCTTTCTTATATACCGACAGATGAATCGACGCCTCTGCCTGTGTAATCGTCAGCACACATCTTCCTGCCGCCCGAAGATAATGCTCCGTCTCCGGCAAATACGCAAGTACCGTATAGGCGCCGACGCTTATAGGTTTCTCCTTTAATACCCGTCCGTCCGCCTGATCCACATACACATATACGACGGGCAGTTTTTCACCGATCGGTCTGTCCAGTGAAACCGGCGACGCCTGAATACTCTTTGGATTACCGTCATAGACCACGGTCCTATCCTCCATGGAAAGCGTAACCGAAGCTTTCGTCACACGGATACACAGTACCGATACCGCCCCGTTATAACGGTCGTCGCCACGCTTTACCGCCATGACAAAGGCCGTCCCCACGTCCAAGATCTCTACCATTCCTTCCGAAGTTACGGAAATCGCTCCCTGCGTACCCATATGTTCCATAAGCCGATATGTAACCGCCCCGCTTCCCGGCGCTTCCGCCTCGTTAACCTGAATTCTGAACGCATCGCTGCCATAGGGTATCTGCATCAGATGCGTGTCAAAATCTATATGCTGGGGAAGCTTATCCATATCGATCTCTGTCAATTCACCTGGATAAACCTTGTAATTCTTCTTATCACCCTCCGTATATTCCGCTTTAAAATCATAGACTCCGTCCGGTCCCACATGAACTTTCGCCGTAAAACCATAAGCCCCGTTCATCTCCGTTACAAGAATGTCCCCTGCCGCCAGCCGGTACTCTTCTGTCTTCTGCCCGTCTTTTGCACTTTTTCGCATCAGAATTTTAACGGCTCCCGTCGGATTATCGAAGACTCCCGGCAGCTTTCCATGAATCGTCACGATATTATCCGCCTGATTCTTATCAATCGCCGTCACCCGCAGGTTGATTGCCGCAGGCGCTTTCTCTACCGTCACGTTATAAATCTCGGATACCTCCCTGTAATTACCTGTATTCGGGAGCGCCGTCACTCTACAGTAATATTTCCCCGCGTCCGTCACTCCTGTACCTGCCAGCCCTCCGGCGCCATCGACATTCCCGACGCCACCGGTATCTACGATACTGCTGCCGCCGCTGCCCGGCACAGGCTGTGTACAAGCCGCGTCCATGAAGTATTCATAACGCACCTCGCCTGCAGGCGCCGGCATACCCTCTGCTCCTTTGAGCCATACCTCATCCAATGCCGCGGGCTGTCCGTCATAGACCTTTGTCTTATCGCTGCCCATGATCTTCGGCTCGGCAGGAAGTACCGTCAGCGTCGCCGCGGCTTCTGCCGGCTGATAATTCACCGCGACTTCTGCATCCGGCGTAAATCTGACGCTGATCTCATAAGCTCCGGCGTCCATCCTCTCCGTACAGATCTCTCCTTCCGGCTGAAAGACGCCTTTTAATTCCTCCGACTTTACACCCGCTGCCTTTCCTTCTGCCTTCGCCGCATTTCCCATCTCCCCATAAGTAATATCGCTGACTCTTACATCTGAGAGTGTCGGAACTGCTTTCTCTATGGTCAGCTTCTGCACCCCGCTCTTTGCCTCTTTATAATTATCCTGCTCTTCAAACCATGCCTGCACATAGTAGTCGCCGGCATTCACAGGCGGCTCGATCTCCTCAGTCGCCCCGGGATCGCTAAAATAATGATATCGTACAGACGAAGCGGTCTTTGCCGTAATATCTTCCCCCGCCTTTGTCCGGATCACAAGTCCCTGTACCGTCCCCCGAACCGTCGGTTTCCGTCCGCTGTAGGTCATGGTCCGGTCAGGTATCTCAACCTCTACATCCGCCTTGCGGATCACAAGGACCGCCCTGTCGCTCATGGCCGCCTTATAATCACCCTCGTTCCCTTTTACCGCCCAGCCGTAATAGATTCCCGCCTCGGTGGGATTTTGGATAAATTCTGTTTTCTTAAGGGTAGCAGACGGACGGTAGACAATGGCCGTATCCGCCGTTACACTCTCGTCTCCCACTCCGGTGATCACCGGCGAATCCAGATGAATCGGTTCTCCGGTATACACCGCCTGTTTTCCCCGGATTTCTACCGTACAGACTGCCTGCTCTATCGTAAGCGTCACCGGGGACGTCTGCCCTTCCTCCGATGAAGCGGCTCCGTAGTTCCCGTCTGCCGCCACAGCCGCCGTCACATTGTAAATTCCCGAATGTACCGGGGCGTCCGGACTGTTGATCCGACCGGCATCGGCCGCGCCGGCTTGTACTTCAGCTTTCTTATCAACGGGCACGCTGCCGGCGTAGGTATACTGATAGCTTACCGCCCCCGTCACCTCTGTTCCGTTGGGAATCCCGCCGTCCACAACCGCAGGCTCCAGTGTCTGAGGCTGCCCGTCGTAAGTTACCGTTCTGTCCTCGATGGTAATCTTCGGCTTCGCCTGACCGATCACCATCTTACATTCACCTGCATATTCCTCCAGATTCCGGGTTGCAGGAACCCTGACCTTCATCGTATATTCTCCCGCATCCGCCGGCGGAATCACTCCGTCGTAATCTTCGCCCAGATAAGAAGTCCCCGCATAATGAATCTCTGAGATATCCGTTATATCTCCTGCCGTCACGTCTCCCACAGCGCCCCTTTTCACACGGTATGTCTGCGGGAAAGCGTTATAAATCAGAGAAGCCTCCTCGATAGACACAGGCTGCGCCGCTTTTGCAACCTGACAGTGGTAGGTCACATAGTAATGCGTTTCACTCCCTCCGACCTCCCCAACAGCCACATAAGCCGTCGCCGATGCCGTTCCTGCGTTCTTCGGTGTGATCGTAATATCTTCGCCCGCAGTGTTAAATTCTGTAACATCATTTACCTTTGGAATCTGCCATTTGACAACTGTAATAACCGCATCCGCAGGCAGACTGTCTCCGAGCGTTTCTTTAAGAGTCGTTCCAACATTCTCCGTGCATGTTCCTCCGCCATATACCAGATTCTCCACACTCTTCTCTATCGCGGCGGAATCCATATTCACACTTAATGTATCTTCTGCAATTGTATAATTATCTATGTCATTGCCGTTACCATCGGTTATCGGCGTATAGGACGCCGTTATTTCAACCTGACCTCCCGCAGGCAGCATACCATTCTGTCCGTAGACGGCAGACGCATAATATCTGCCAGTCCCTTCCTCTTTCATGAACCGACCTATATCAATTTTCTTCGTCTCAACTGCATCTGCCCAGGAGAGCTGTACCGTCCCCTGGGGTCCCTCCGCAACCCCATTCGTGGCATAGACCCGATACTCTCCTGCTCCTGCCGCCCCTGTCAATGCACTGAACGGCACCTGAAGAAGCCCCGCTGCTCTCTGGTTAATCGTAATCACAGAAGCTTCGGCTGCCTTCGCATAATTATAATTTCCCTGGGCTGCCGCCGAAGCCAGCACATAGTATACGCCCCTGTCCTTCGGCGGACCAGGCAGCTTACTGTCTCTGTCGCATGCCTGTCTGGAATAATATTCATATGTAATCTTCTGTCCGGTATCCTTCCCATCGATCCCTGCCGCATATGCTCCTTCCATCACCACAGGTTCTCCGTCGTAGGTTACTGTCTTATCATTTCCTTTATGGATTACCGGATCCGTCGGCTTAACCGATACCATCGCTTTTCCTTCTGCGTCTGTATAATTGGCTGCATACCTTTGGTCAGGCGTAAATTTTACATCCGCCTTATTAGCTCCTGCATTTAACTTCTGATTCCCGTCTTTCCATGTAAATGTACCGCTAAGCTTAGACTTACTTACTCCTTCCGCCGTTCCCGTCAGCTTTGATTCGGACAATGACTTCCCATACATGATCGTCGATCCTATCACATTCGAAAGCGTCGGCACAGCCTTCTCGATTGTCAGTATCGCCGGCCTGCTTTCCGCCGAGACATAATGAGCGTCCTGACGCATCGTCGCAACAACGTAATAAATTCCGGCGTCAATCGGAGGTCCGTCTATCTCTTCCTGCAGCCCCCATTGCGTCACGTCTCCCAACGCCCTGTAATACTGGTACGTGATCGTACCGGTAGGCGCCGGATGCCCCTCCGGGTACTTAACTTCTGCCGGATCAATGGCCACGTTCCGGTTATTATAAGTCACCGTCTTGTCCTTAAGGGTCACCTCTGCCTTCAGCATCACATGGAGCTGCATCCAGAAATAAGTCTGACCAAGCTTCTGCGAGATATCATATTGATCCGCTGAATACAGCGCCTCCACCGGGAAGGTTCCCGCCACCTGATTCTGGCTCTCGCACATACGGTACTCATAGTGCGAAAACAAATATGAGCCTTTATACTTTGAATTCGGCGTATAATCGAAGGTGATCACATCTCCGATATTCGCCGCTTTATTCTTCCGAAAACTTCCGATCACCTCTGTCTTACCATTTTCCACTACCTGAAGCTCAAAAGAATCCGAATCCTTCCCGCTCGTGACCGGAGTCACCTTCACATTAGTGTCCTCCGGGACAGCCTGCGAGATATCCACCGTGACCTTCCTCTGCTCGAAGACCGGTTCCACATAGATATCCCCCAGGCTCTTAACGGATTTGCCATATTCCAGAGACTGAATCAGCCCGGCGTCCAGAGTAAAGCTGGATTCCGTCTCGCCGCCCTCCAGCTTCTTTGTATAGAGAAGATTCTTCCGATCCTTATCACTGTAAAACCGGTATCCCTTTAAGCTGCAGTTCCCCGCATCCGCCAATGTATACTGCACCGTCACACGCTCGTCCCTGTAGATATCCCCGGATTGCCCGGGATCATAAGATTTGCCGTCCTCCAGGCGCATCTTAAGATTGGTAAACGCGACGTACTCCTTCTGCGATCCGTCCTCCAGCACCTGCTTCGGATAATCCGGCTGAAGGAGCGTAATTCTATGTTTCTTTAAGATCAGCGTAAGCCCTCCCTGGAATTCCCCGGATTGAGTCTCATTATCGAAGGTAAGCTGCGCATTATGCCACTGCCACTCATGAGCCAGGCCATAGAACACATAGTGCCCCCCGTACCGCGGACTGATGGTCGTACTCCGGGCGTAGTAATCCTTCGAATACACGTTATTCGTTATCTTAACAACCAGATTCCGAAAATACCAATACGTGCCGTTCCCGCCGATGGCGCTGCTGTTAATATCGTCTATGTCCATCCTGTGGTAATATTTATAGGGATTCGTGTTCACATAGAGAAGAAATTTATCATTACTCGTCTGCCTCGAACACATATATGTCTCTATCTTATCCACATCCGTCATCTCATAGGTAGAGCCGCTTCTGTATGTAACCCCGATATTATTCCGGTCTGTAAATGAATTCGAGAACCAGAGTTCATACTCCGATTTCTTATCATTCAACGGCTTCATCCCCGAATCATTATTCGTCTTCTCCACGCACACGAATGTCTCAAGATCCACATTCACCCTTCCCCGGATCTTTCCTATATCTGCCGCCTCCGTCTGGGTGATACTTAAGAACATTCCCGCCACAGCAGCACATACCAACAGTACACTATACAGCCTCTTCATATCATCTTCCCTTCTCGCTAATAAAATGCATCCTTATCCAAATACCGAACAACTTCAGTCAGAAATCAAACGAATGGATTTATGGTTCAATAATATTGAAATATAATGGAAATTCTGCAAGATTATCAGTCAGCAGACTGACGATATCAACCTTTCCCTCAGCGGATTCTATACAGGCGTCCATAAGCTGCTGATTATTCTGAGCTATTCCCACGATACCTGCTTTCTTTGTCTTGATTACAGCATCGGGAGCGTCGCTCCAATCCTCCTTCGAATAGAGCAGGACGCCGCAATTTAGCCTGAGCAGATATTTCTCTTTCTCGTCCGTAACTTCAAGATTGATGACAAGCTCTTCGTTTTCAAGCTGTTTTTCATCAAGACAGATTCCAAGATAATCGATCATAGTCTCGGTACTCATACCAAGCGCGGTAGCTCCTGTTTCTCCCGTGTCAGTATCGGGATAAGCGCCTGTTCCGTTTCTTAATTCGTATGCGCCCGTAAGATAAGCGTTTCTCCACGCACCGCTTTCTGCCTGATAGCCCAGTTGTTCCAGTGCGTCGGCGCAGAGATTCCGTGCGTCTTTATTTTCAGGATCAGCAAATACGAGTGTATTGGTTATCTGCGCTACCCATTGATATTCGCCGTTTTCATAATCTTCTTTCGCCATCTCTAGGACTTTATCCGTATCGCCCAGGTATTCAACAAGCTTTTTAGAATACTCCGTCGGCTGTAATTCCTCCAGATGGATCGGATTCGCATCATACCAGCCCATATATTTCTGGTAAACAGCCTTTACATTGTGCTTGAGCGTACCGTAATACTGGCGCGTGTACCAGATCTTGTTAAGATTCTCAGGAAGTTCAATCATATCGGCAATCTCGGCCGATGTATATCCCTGGTTAATATACATAAGCGTCTGGCAAAAGATGTATTTATATACCGCGGCAGTATTTGTCATATACTCATTGATGACATCGTTCCCCCAGTGCGGCCAGTTGTGCGACTGCATAATAATCTCGGCTTCTTTGCCGAAAAGCTCCTTCGCTTCCATAATATACTGCGCCCATGCGTTTCCGTCGCGGACTTCGGCGCCCCTGAGCGTATAGAGATTGTGCATTGTCCCGGTACAGTTTTCTGCCATCCAAAGTGTTTTGTATTCCGGAAGATATGTATTCATCTCAGAAGGGGATTCGGTACCGGGCGTAAGCTGGAACTCAAGATCGACACCGTCAACCGTCGTTCTTAAAACATGGTCTTTTACAATATATGTCGGCGCAAGATACGATTTTGTACCGTTTGACGGTGTAAGACCGATTCCCACAGACAGACTGCCCTTTTCCCCCTTCTCCAGAAGCGAACCGTACTGAAAATTGGATCTGCGTTTCATAGCGCTGCCTGCGAACACATTCTCTTCCATGACTGCCTTTTCAAAACCGTCCGGTACAATTACAAGGGTTTTACCTGACGCTGCCTGTTCTTCAAGGCTTAGTTCCGGGTCTGCAAGATCCTCCTGCGATACAAGCCCGCCTATACCGCCGTAATGGTCGACATGTGCATGGCTGATGACGACTGCAGAAATACGGGCTTCGCCAAATTCCTGCTCAAGCAGTTCAAGACCGGCCTTTGCAGTCTCAGTACTCGTCGTACAGTCAAAGACTATCCAGCCGTTTTCACTGCGCACAAATGTCACGTTAGCCAGATCATAACCCCTCACCTGATATATGCCGTCAACCACCTCAAACAGACCGTATAAAGCATTAAGCTCTGTATTGCGCCAGAGACTTGGGTTCGCGGTATCGGGAGCGTCTGTATCACGGACAAAGTCATAGTCGTCCTGGCTCCATGCCACCGTACCGTTTTCTGTCTTGATCACAAGTTTATCCGGGGCCGTAATAAGACCTTTTTCTGCAAATTCAAGCTCCTGCTCATCAGAAAAATCGAGCTCTTCATACACTGAATCATTGATCTCTTTCGTGTATTCCGACGCTGCTTTGATGTCTGCAGAAGTTGCCGTGCCTGCAGCTTTCTGCTGGCAGCCGCACATAACCAATGATACCGCCATTGATGCAGACAGTATTCTGCAGATAGCTGATTTATTTGATTTTTCCATTTTCATATGCCTCATCCCTTCACCAATCCCTTCATCATTTTTCAGACACGATAGTTAAAGATAGTTAAATATTAATAAATTTTAAAAGGAAAACAATATTTTTGGCAAGAACGTCAATTTTCTGGCAAGAACATCATGAAATTTTTAAGAAAACTGCCTGCTTTGTGCTATAATTATATGGGATTTTTGTATAGATTGAGGTGAAGTCAATTTTGAAGATAGCTTTAGTGGATGACGAACAGAAGTGCCTGGACGAAATAAAACTGCTCTGCGGCAGCTTTGAAGAGGACACCGGATATCCTGTGGAGACTGTACTCTTCGACAGCGGAGAGACATTCCTCGCAGCGTTTGAAGCCGGCTGTTTTGACCTTGTGTTCATGGATATCTATATGGACGGGATGGACGGAGTTACCGCCGCGCTGGAAATGCGCAGGAAGGACAACGGCTGCCTCCTTGTATTTCTGACCTCCAGCATGGAATTTATGCCGGACGCTTTCTCCTGCCATGCCTTTGAATATGTCACCAAACCCTTTTCTAAAGAACGCATCTTCGACGTGCTGTCGGACGCCGTGAAGATCCTGCCGCAGGAACAGAAATACATGGAACTTACAGCCGACCGCAAATCCATCCGTATATTCTTTGGCGAGATCGTCTCCGCCGTCACGGACGCGCACTACCTTGATATAACGCTTACAGACGGAAAGAAACTGCGCTGCCGCATGACCATGCCGGAATTTCTGGAAAAAACAAACGGCGATTCCCGCTTCATACCTGTCAACAAAGGAATTGCCGCGAACGCCGAATACATCCTCGAATTTGAAATGGGCTGCTGCACCATGGAAAACGGCGCAAAATTCCCGGTACGTGTACGCGACAGCGCTAAAGTCGAGCAGATGGTACGGGATTATCATTTTGAGAAAATACGCGGACGGCAGTCACACTCTGCCGGAAGTTCTGCACCGGGCGATTCTGCCGGAAAGCGGCGCGGAAAGGAGGAGTAACCATGGATATGAATAAATTCTTGTCGGCGCTGCTGCAATTCCTGATCCTCCTGCCCGGCGCGGTATCCTGCTACCTTCCGGCAAAAAACCGGATGAAATATTCTCCGGCAAAGACTGCCGTTCTATGTCTGGCAGTAATCCTGCCTTATTCCGTTGCCGCGGCCTCGCTTTGCACGCTCTTTTCCGTTGGCGTAAATCTACTCCTGCTCCCGTCCCTCGTGTTGTTCTTTTTCATTTACCGGCGTACGGTGGATCTGGCGCTTTCCTGCACCCTCGCCATCTATGTGGGCGTCTGCGCCATAGAGACCTTTCCGGTACAGTTCTCCTATTCTTTTGACGCCATCCTGCACCCGGAATCAGGAGCGGCGGGATTTTCCCCGGAAGCGGCGCTTTTCCGGCTCGGACTCTCCGCTCTGCTGCTTGCGTCTTTCATCTATCCCGCCACCCACCATTTCCCGTGGGCGGTGGACAGACTTAATTTTCCAAAGATATGGTATTCCACGGTGGCTCTGTCCTCCGTATTTCTCATCTTCAATCTGCTTGCAGTTCCGCTGTCCTACAGCACCCTCCATACCGGGCGGATGATGTGGCTCTTTCCACTATTTGAAGCAGGCTCGTTCACGGTGCTTGTGGCGATCTATGTGCTTTTTTACAGAAGTACGAACATCATACTGGAACACGCAGAACTTCGGGAACGGACGCGGATCTTTGAAATGCAGTCGCGCCAGTACCGCGCCCTGCAGGAACATATGCGCCAGACCGCAAGGCTGCGCCATGACTTCCGCCATTCCGTCCGCCTGCTTGCCTCCCTTGCGGAAAAAGGCGACACCGACAGCATCCGGGCACACCTTGCAGAGTATGAATCCAGCCTCCTGGAGAATGTGCCGTTGAATTACTGTGCCAATGCCGTACTGAACGCCCTGTTCGGCTACTACCATGAGATGGCAGTCTCTGCCGGAATCCGTACGGACTGGCATATCGACCTGCCGGACCCTCTCCCCTTTTTAGAACTCGATATGGCGGCGCTTTTCGGAAACCTCATCGAGAATGCCATCGCCGGATGTGAGACTGCCCGTCCGGGAGCGCGTTACTTCTGCCTTACCACTGAAGTCCGCCATGGAAACAGGCTGTATATTGTCTCCACCAACAGTTTTGACGGAAATGTCAGGATAAACAGGGACGGATACCGCTCCACCAAACACAACGGAACCGGAATCGGCCTCACCTCCATTATGGCCGTCTCGGAAAAGTACGGCGGCTCCGCAAAAGTCTCAAACAGTGATACGGAATTCTTCGTGGATGTGGCGCTGAAGATATAAGGACGGGAAATGCTTTACAAACGCTTTTGCGTGTGATATTTTGGTAATATCAAGAAAGAAGAGGTGATATTATGGCTCAAATCAGTTTGCGCATAGAGGATGATGTAAAGAAAAAGGCAGAACAGGCTTGTGCTGATATTGGTATGTCTTTATCAACAGCTATAATTATTTATTTGAAAAAATTAGGCAGAGAGAAGCGCATACCATTTGAAGTATCTGTTGATCCGTTTTATTCGCAGGAAAATATGACCAGACTTAAGGAGTCTGTGGCACAAATGGAAGCCACAGGTGGTAAATAGCCAAAAAGGAGACGAACGATGAGCAGAACATTGTATGTATCAGACTTGGACGGCACACTATTAAATAATCCTGATGCTTTCTGGATTAATCCGATCCTGCTTATTTAATAG
>CANODD010000007.1 GCA_947564705.1 uncultured Dorea sp.
GGCTGCCTGATGCAGAACATAATCTACTCCCTCACATGCTTTTTTGCATGTGAGGGAGTAGATTATGTTCTGCATCAGGCAGCCTGGGGAAGTGTGCCGAGAAGTATTGAGATGCCGCTGTTCTATGCAAATAACAATATTATAGGTACTGTAAATATGCTCGAGGCGGCGAAAGTATGCGGGGTGAAAAAATTTGTCTATGCGTCTTCCAGTTCCGTATATGGTGATGAGCCCAATCTTCCCAAAAGGGAGGGAAGAGAAGGCAGCCTTCTCTCACCATATGCGCTGACGAAGCGTGCAGATGAAGAATTCGCGCGCATGTATACAAGATTCTACGGACTTGAAACTTATGGAATGAGATATTTTAATGTATTTGGCCGCCGGCAGGATTCGGACGGCGCTTATGCGGCGGTGATACCTAAGTTTATAAAACTATTGTTACAGGACGAAGCGCCGACAATCAATGGAGACGGCCGGCAGTCACGGGATTTTACCTATATTGATAATGTAATAGAAGCAAATTTGAAAGCTTGTCTTGCGCCAAAAGAGGCTGCGGGAGAAGCTTTTAATATTGCGTACGGAGGGAGAGAATATTTGATTGATATTTACTATGGTTTGGCCGGCGCATTGGGAAAAGATATAGAACCTAAATTCGGACCGGAAAGGTCAGGGGATATTCGGCACAGTAATGCTGATATTTCTAAAGCAAGGGAACTTCTGGGATATGATCCGGAGTATAGTTTTGAAAAAGGGATCAAACTTGCGATTGACTGGTATCGGGAGAATTTATAAACGTGTAGGGGAGAAGGTTATGGAACAGAAACGACCGTTTGTAACGGCAATGATTGTAGTAAGAAATGAAGAAAAATATGTTGGCAAAGCTGTTGCATCGCTTTTAAGACAAGATTATCCCAAAGAATGTTTTGAATTATTGATTATAGATGGAGATTCGGAGGATAAAACTCTTTTAGAGGCAAAACGAGCAGTGAGGGAATATGAAAAGGAATATGGATCTGTACAGGTCCATTATTTGGAAAATCCTAAAAGGCTCCTTGCGGCAGGATGGAATATTGGTATAAAAGAGGCAAAGGGAGAATATGTGGTTCGAATTGACGCCCATGCGCAGGCTGATCCGGAATTAATCGGCAAATGTGTGCAGATCCTTAATGAGAGAACAGATGTGGTGTGTGCCGGCGGACGGATCGTAACAGAACCTTTAACGGAAAAGGGTAGGCTTATTGCAGACGTGATGTCGTCCCCTTTCGGAGTTGGAAATGCAAGATTTCGTTATGCGGAATCATCAGGATATGTGGATACCGTTGCGTACGGTGTGTATAGAAAATCTATTTTCGAAAAGGCAGGATATTTTAACGAAAGCTTTGAGCGGAATCAGGATAATGATATGCATGGCCGGATTAAAAAATGCGGAGGTAAATTTTATCTGGAGGCGTCGGTTACAAGTACTTATCATGCGCGGGAAACTATAAAAGGAATGATGAAACAGGCCTTTGGAAATGGGAAATGGGGGATTATAGGGTGGAGAAAGAGCGAGAGTAAAAAAGGAATATCTGTAAGACACATGATTCCTCTATATTTTGTGTCAGGAAATCTTATTCTTTGTATTGCAGGTATTTTTCGTAAAGAATTCAGGGCAATGTTTATGATAATGTATTTGTTATATTTTGGCGCTGCGGTTTATTTTGCTTTAAAAAAAACAAAGAATATCCTGAAAGTGATAGAGATGTGCGGATGTTATTGGATACTGCATATTAGCTATGGAATAGGATCTTTATCAGAAGTTTTTATTGGACGGAAATAGCAAAGGAGATTATATGCAAGAAAAAGTTTCAATTATTGTTCCGATCTATAATGTAGAAAGATACCTGAAACGCTGTATAGATTCGCTTTTAGGACAGATATATAGAAATATAGAAATTTTATTAGTAGATGATTGTTCAACAGATAAGAGCGCGGTTATTGCCAAAGAATACGCAGAAAAGAATCCAAAAGTTTGCCGCTTTGTACAAAGAGAGTGTAATGGAGGACTGGCAGCGGCAAGAAATAGCGGGATTGAGGCGTCTACGGGAGAATGGCTGGCGTTTGTCGACAGCGATGACTGGGTTACAAAGGATTTTGTTTCGGCAATGTATCAAATTGGAAAAGAAGATAATGCCGACATAGTGATGAGCAGCAGATATCAATATTATCCTGATACGGGAAAACTTATAGAAGTATGTCCTTTTGGAAAATTGACTACAGAATCCGATTATAAAACAAAAGTCACTTTATGCTTTCCGTCTTCTACAGCCAGATTATTTCGAAAGTCGCTCTTTAAGAAAAAAAATATTAGATTTCCAGAAGATATATGGCGGGGTGAGGATATTTCAACCATTGTACCAATACTTACTATGACGAATAAGATTTCAATACTACATAAACCTACTTATTACTATTTCCAAAGAAGAACCTCTCTGTCAAATCAAAACTATGAAAGTGTAGACGTTAGTTTTTATCCGAAGACAATAGAACGTATGATTGAATTATCGGAAGATGGTTTTGAAAAAGAACTGGAATTTCGGGCGATTACAGAATTGATGTATGGAATGGTTATGATTATGCTGCGTTCAAAAAAGGAAAAGAAAGAAATTGATGAACAGGTCGATTGGTTTTGTAATAGATTTCCGGAGTGGTGGAAGAATCCATACATATCGAAATTGCCAGGAGGAAAACAAATTTTTATTTATTGTGCAAATAGGGGATGGTACAGGATTCTTAAGATGTTAATCTTTGCGTGGGACAGAATAAGGTAATAGGAGTGTTTTATATGAGTAAAAAGAGTATTGCTATCGTAAGACGTTATAGTGGATATGGTGGTATCGAACACCAGATTGAGAATATAATATCGGGGTTGAAGAAGGAAAGATGGCAAGTATTGCTTATATCGGATAAAGAATCATTGTTAACCAAAAGATGTTCTGAAATGGGAAGTGAAATAAAAATCATTTCATTTTCGAATCGTTTTAAAGCTGTTAAAGAGATATCAAAATGTTGCAGAATGAAAGATATTCAAATGATTCAGTCTCATATGTTACGGGAAAGCCTTATATGTAGCTTTGTAAAATTGTTTCATCCGAATATTAAAAATATTTTTAGAGTGCATACATATATTGATTGTTCACATATTTCAAAGGCTAAGAAAAATGTCTATCATTTGATATGTTGGCTTATGAACCCTTTAATAGACGTGTATCTTCCGATTAATAATTATAACATAAATGAAATGAGGAGAAGAACGCATATCCCCAAAAGAAAGATTCGGCTTGTACATGATATGGTGAGATATCCGTTAGATGATGCGGTTGAAAAAAGCTTTATAAGAAATGGGAATATTGCAATGATTGCAAATTTTGTGGATTTTAAAGGACATGACGTGCTGATTGAAGGAATCAGGATATTAAAGGATAGGGGATATAATATTGTCGCGTATCTTATAGGAGGCGTTCCGGGAGCAGGGACCGGACATGAGGATAATCGAAGATATAATATCGTGAAGCAATTAGTTATACAGAATCATTTAGAAGAAAACATAAAGATATGCGGATATTCATCCAACATACCTGAAGCAATCAAAGATTGTGAAGCAGTGGTATTACCATCTGATTCGGAAGGTACACCGAACGTATTGTTGGAGGCCATGATATTAAAAAAAGTTGTAGTTGCGTCAAAAGTGGGCGGAGTTCCGGAATTTGTATTTGAAGGTAAAACAGGTTTTTTACATCCCGCCGGAAATCCACAGGCATTTGCAGATGCTATGGAACGAATGTACCATACTTCAGAAGAAAAAATCTCAAATATAATTGAAGAGGCAGCCGCACTGGTAGAAAAGAATTATAGTGTTTCTAATGTGATGAGGAAACTATTAGAAATATATGATGAATTGATCAAATAAGGATAGAAAGAGTGGAAAGAATGAATTATAAATATATTGAAAAAATAACAGAAATTTTATTATATATTTGTACATTTTTGGTTGTTTTTGCAACCGGAATACCAAGTTCAAGGTTTCATAGTATTCAGTTTTTCCTTATTTCGGCAGCTTTATTTTGTATGGGAGTATTTATAATATGTTTGATTAGGAGAAATCTTTTTGAACACATTAAGAGAGGAGTCTTTCTGTTTTTATTTGCATTTGTTTTGACAGCTATTTCTACTGTCAAATATGTATTCATCTTGATTGCAAAACAAGAAATCACCTTTTTTACAGTATACCAGATGGTAATCTTTGCTGTGTTTGGATTTTGTGTTTATGTATTTTGTTCCGAAAAAATAGAATGTATAAATAGAAGTATATTCTTATTTTGTATCACAGAATCTACGGTAATTCTTCTCTGCCGAAATAATTTTATGCTTGATTTAGGAATATATCGATTCTTAGGCATATATGAAAATTCTAACATTCAAGGTCTGTTTTCAGCTGTAACAATAATGTTAGCGCTATATTTGCTGATGGCTGATTATGGTTTCAAGATAATCTCTGTTTTTAATTTTGCGTTGTCTGTATCTGCGGTGCTGCAAACGTATTCCCGTACAAGCATTCTGGCTGCTTTTACAGGGATTGTGGTGTTTTGTTTGTTTAGTGTTTGGTTTGTTCGCAGGGAGAGAAGAAGGATTGTTTTTCGATTCGTGGTTTTAGAAGTTATTTTTGTGCTTTTTACCAGTATCATGCTTATACCAGATAATCATGATAAGATGAGCGCGGTCATAATCGGCAGTGGATTAGCTGATGATATTGCCGAAAGTGATAAAGAACCTGACAAAACTAAGGGAACAGATAATAATGGATCAAAGAATAGTGTAGAGTTATCGAAAGAAAAAGAACAGTCTTGTGATGATAAAGAGGTGGTGGAAGGGAATTCTAAGAAAGATATTTCAAAAAGATTTTCACTTTCGTCAAATGATAGTAGTTCATTGTTACATAACTTACGGTTTACGATTTGGGAAGCATATTTGACTGATTATTCAAATTATTTTATGTTCGGGACAGATTATACGTTGGAAGACCGACCCTATATCAATGGAAAGGTAAGAGATCCGCACAATACAATTTTATTTACTTTTTTCCGGTATGGTATCTTAAGCGTAGGTTTATTGATCGTTCTACTTTTTGTAATAGGTATTGGTTTTGTTACAAAAAAGAAAAAAACAATGTATCAAATTTCTATGTTTGGCTGTTTTTGTTCTATAGGTGTGATTTCATTATTTAATGATTTGCTTAATACGCCGATTTATTTTTTTATATTAAGTATCAGTTATGTCATAATGCAAGACGAGGGAACCAGAGATTCTAGTGAAAATATTCTATCCAATCGAGCCAATCGAGTTCTTCAAGTATTTTCTTCATTGAATAAAGGCGGAGCGGAGTCAAGAATGATGGATATTTATAGAGAAATAGACCATGAAAAAGTACAATTTGATTTTGCAGTGACGTCATCCAAAATAGAACAGCAGTATTTTTATAAAGAGATTATGGAGTTAGGAGGAAGCGTATATGAAATAAAATCATGGAAAACCGTGGGGATTATGGGATATTTTAGCCAGTGGAGACAATTATTAACAGAGAATCATTATAAAGCCGTACATGCCCATGTTGGATTGGAATCAGGGATTATTTTATATTTTGCGTGGTTAAATGATGTGGAAAAGCGTATTGCCCATGCCAGAGATTCCGCAGTCTATGATGTCTCGCGGATGAGAAGATATTATCTTAAGATAGCAAGAATAATGACCAATATTTTCTCGACAGATAAGATTTATTGTAGTGAGGAGGCGGCGCTTCATATTTTCGGGAAGAATGTATTGAGATCTAAAAAGGCATATTTTCTTCCAAACGCCATAGACATAGAAACTTTCAGACCATGGGACAAAGATAAGGTCTTGGAGGAAAAGAAGGAATTGGATTTAGAAAAGTATGATTATATCATAGGAACGGTTGGAAATGGGAGAACTGTAAAAAATCATATTTTTTTAGTAAAAGTATTTTATGAATTCCTTAAAGTAGAGCCTAATAGCGCATTGCTTATTGTGGGCGATCATGAGCAGGATATAGAGGCTAAACAGTATGTTAAAGAAAAAAATATAGAGAAAAAAGTATACTTTTTAGGTGTAAGAGAGGATATTCCGGATATTTTACAAGTATTCGACTGCTTTATATTACCGTCTCTTACAGAAGGAGCTCCCGGAAGTATTATAGAAGCACAGGCTGCAAATATACCATGTATATTATCGGATACTATTACCAGAGCAGTTGACGTCGGGATTGGAATGATAAAATACCTCTCATTAGAAGCTTCAATGGATAAGTGGGTAACAGAAATTCTTTGTTCTTGTCAGATGGAACGATGTGATTCGGAGTTATCTGTCAAAAAACTTAGGGATTATGGATATGACCGAAAGAGTTCTATTGAACAATTAATGAAAATCTATGAAATTAGAGAATGATTGATGCAGGAGGGGGAGGTATGTCAAGGACTTCTAAGTCAATACATAATATTATTGTTGCAGTAGCAAGTCAGATTATATTAATAATAACCGGGTTTGCAGCCAGAAAAATATTTGTGATTTATTTGAATGCAGAGTATCTTGGGCTTAATGGGCTGTTTAGCAGTATTCTTACCGTGCTTTCACTCACAGAATTGGGCTTGGGGCCCGCTATGATTTTTAGTTTATACAAACCTTTGGCTGAAGAAAATTTTTCGGTCTGCAGGTCGTTAATGGATATATACCGTAAGGCATATCGTGTGATAGGATCGGTTGTGCTTGTAGTCGGATGCTGTATTACACCGTTCATTCAATATTTAATAAAAGATATTCCGGAAAATGTAACAGGTATCCATATAATTTATGTAATGTTTGTAATTAATACTGCAATATCATATTTTTTCTCTTATAAGCGTTCTATAATTACGGCGAGTCAAAATCAATATTTGATTAATGAAGTGCATGCAATATTATACTTATTAATGAACATTATACAAATATTATTATTAGTCTTAACGCAAAATTATTATCTTTTTTTAGGAGTACAAATCTTGTCTACGTTTATTGAAAATATTATTTTGTCTATAAACGTAGACAGAATCTATCCATGGCTGCGAGCGGAGGAGAAAGCGGGCCGTATACCTCAGGAAATCCGCGACGGAATTATTAGAAATGTGAAAGCAATGATCTTTCATCGAATTGGAGGGATTATATCTGATGCTATAGATAATATTTTGATATCAAAGTTTTTTGGCTTATTATTTTTAGGATTGTATTCAAACTATTTATTAATTCTCAATGCAGTAAATAGTATTACACGAATGTTTTTCACAAGCATTACGGCTAGTATTGGAAACTTTGGTGTAGAGAAAAGCTATGACGATTCATATGTTTTGTATAGAAAGATCCAATTTTTTAATTTTTGGTTAGCTTCTTTTAGTTCGATTAGTATATTTGTATTAATGAATCCGTTTATAGATATTTTTTGGTTAGGAAAAGATTATTTGATATCAATGGAGATATTGGCGGTTGTAGTTCTAAATTTTTATATTAATAATATGAGAAATACAATATTAACTTTTAAAGAAGCGTTTGGCCTGCCGTGGTATGATCGTTACAAGCCGTTAGTCGGCGCGGCAGTTAATTTGACTGTTTCAATATTTTTGGCAAATAGATGGGGAGTAATAGGTGTTTTTATCGGGACAACGATCACCCAACTGTTTGTTAATGTGTGGGTGGAGGCATATGTGGTATTTCGTCATGGATTTCAAAAGCCAATTCAAATGTTTTTGAAAGAATACATAATTCAGAATATAGTTTTTATTACAAGTCTGGTATTGACCTGCAGTTTGTGTAGTTTTCTGTCAAGGAATTCTTTTTGGAATTTTATTATGAAGATACTAATCTGTATCATTGTTCCTAATGGTCTGATAT
Source organism: uncultured Dorea sp. (assembly GCA_947564705.1). GTDB lineage: Bacteria > Bacillota > Clostridia > Lachnospirales > Lachnospiraceae > Sporofaciens. The sequence goes on from CANODD010000007.1 coordinate 7,972, forward strand.
GTATAATCTATGGTAGGACACATGAATTTCAGTATGTACTAGAGTTGGCGCGGCAATTGTTAAAAAAATAAGAATTAATCAGTGAATCATCAGGGGGGAAGCATGCTTTATAATTCCTATATATTTATATTTTGTTTTTTACCGCCGGTATTAATCGTGTATTACACATTAAATCATTTTTCATATTATAAACCAGCGACCATATGGCTTTGTTTTGCTTCTTTAATTTTTTATGGTTTTTTTAACTGGTCGTATCTACCTATCATTTTAATAAGTATTTTAGGTAATTTTTGTATCGGTCGATTTATATGTCCTCAAAATATGATGGGGGGGGGGTATTTTATACATATACGACAAAGAATTCTCCTTATCATAGGAATCATAGCTAATCTTGGCGCTTTATTTTATTTTAAATATTATGATTTTTTTATAAGTAATCTGAACCGGGTCTTTGGTACGGATTTTCGATTGTTGCAACTGCTGCTGCCGCTTGGTATCAGCTTTTTTACTTTTCAGCAAGTTTCTTATCTGGCGGATTGTTACCATGGAAAAGTCCCGCGGTATGCCCTGTCGGAATATGCATTGTTTGTGACGTTCTTTCCTCAGTTGATTGCCGGTCCGATTGTGCTCCACAGCGAGGTGATTCCGCAGTTTATGGATAAGGGGAACCGGAGGTTTCAGTCAGAGAATTTTGCCAAAGGGCTTACGGCGTTTTCCTTCGGTCTGGCAAAGAAGGTGCTGCTGGCGGATACTTTTGCAAAAGCCGTGGACGCGGGGTATTCTAACGTGGGCTCCTTGGGAACGGCAAATGCGCTGATCGTAATGCTTTGCTATACATTCCAGATATATTTTGACTTTTCGGGGTATTGCGATATGGCGACGGGTATCGGGAAATTTTTTAACATTGATATTCCGATGAATTTTAATTCCCCTTATCGGGCGAAGACGATTACCGAGTTCTGGAGCCGGTGGCACATGACGCTGACCCGTTTTTTTACGGCTTATATCTACATTCCTCTGGGAGGGAATCGGAAAGGATTATGCCGTACCTGCTGTAATGTGATGGTCGTATTCTTAGTCAGCGGTATCTGGCACGGCGCCAACTGGACCTTTATCTTATGGGGAATCCTGCATGGGGCGGCCTCTGTTATTACCAGGATCTTTCGGGAGAAGATCGAAGGCTGGCACCCGGCGTTTTCGTGGTTATGTACCTTTTCCTTCGTGAACGTTGCGTGGATCTTCTTTCGAGCGGATAGTATATCGCAGGCGATTGAATTTGTAAGACAGATCTATAATCTTAACTTCACGCCGGTTCTGAGCGAGATTCGGGACGCGTTCCTGCTGCCGGAGTTTGGGTGGCTGCTTGATCGTATGGGAAAAAGAGGATATTCTTATATGTTATGGGCGGGATTTTTAATCTTTGGTTTATCTGCGTGCCTGCAGATGAAGAACACGAATGAACGGCTGGAGGGATTCCGGTATCGGGCGTCTTCGGCGGTAATGTGCGGGATATTAAGCGTCTGGTCCGTCCTTTCCTTATCCGGAGTGAGTGTGTTCTTATATTGGAATTTTTAAGGAGGCGGAGGAATGAAGTCATCGAAAAGATATATTTCTGTTTTTAGCATGGTATTCGGAGCGGGTGTGACGGCTGCCGGCGCCTTGGTGGCACTGACGGACCCGTTTTTCCATTATCATATGCCATGGTTCGGACTGAAGCCGGTGGTGAATAATGAGATCTATCAGAATCCCGGATTAGCGGAACATGCTTCTTATGATTCGGTTATTATCGGTTCTTCTATGACGGAGAATTTTGATACGGTATGGTTTGATGAAGCGTATGGGACCCGCACGTTAAAGCTGAGTTATGCGGGAGCTACCGCGGAGAATCTGCGGATAGCCATGGAGTGTGCGGGGAATGCGAAGGGACAGGAGATTAGATATGTGTTCGGCTGTCTGGATACGAGCATCTTGATGGCAGACGCCGATGAGGTCAGACATCCATTACCGGAGTACCTATATGACGATGTATTGTATAACGACGTTTATTATCTTCTGAATAAGGACGTTATTTTTCAGGACGTGTGGGAAATGCTGGAAGAAAATGCGGAAGGTACGGCGGCTCCGATGAATGAAGCATATAGTTGGTTTGAGGGGCATAAGGATGAGTTTTCCGAAGAGAATGTGGTTCGTTTGTTGGAGCTTCCGGAAGTATTTTCTGAGGTGGAACAGGATGAGCCGGTAATATTAGATGAGACGGTTCGTTCCGTCCAGAAGATTAAGGAATTTGTCCGCAAATATCCGCAGACAAAGTTTCGATTCTTCTATTCACCGTACAGTATGGCACATTGGTATAGCAGATATGCGGCAGGGGCTTTTTTAATGGATGTGAAGAACCTGGAATATTCCATGAAGGAATTGTTAGATTGTGAGAACCTGGAGCTATTCTTTCCGTCCGGTTATGAGATGATAACGGACTTAGATAGTTATAAGGATCTCGGACATTATGACATGGAGATTCAGTATCAGATATTTGAAGAGATGAGAGACGGGGAGAATCTTCTGACGAAAGAAAACTATCTATATTATATGGAAGAATTCAAGGAGATGGTTATGGAATGTGATTTTGAGCTGCTATTCTAAACATCTTCCGCTTCAAGATACAGTGGAAATGCTATATTTTCTTTTGGTACTCTTAATAATTATATTTGGAATGTCGATATTATATTGAAGAATGAAGAGATCATTCTTACTTCTGATGGATGCAGGGGATTGTACTTGTCAGAAGGATAGAAACGATATTCCAGTGGTTTTTATTTCCACGAAGCAAGGCGCCGGGATTTTTATGGCTGCTTTTGCCGGCGGACGGAGAGAATCTTCTGTCAATCTATAAAGACCGCGGAATAATATAAATATAGGAAGAAAGGAGGAAGAGACATGGCAATCGGTGGAATCGGTTCCTATGGATTGAATAGTTTATACGGTTATCAGTCAACGATCAACAGTCTTCGTCTGACCCAGGCTCTTAGCAGGAATCCTAAGCTGAATCAGTCGTCTTCGTCGACGTCCGCGTCGTCTGTGGTATCACAGAAAGCGGCTAAGAATGCGAATGTTGCATTTGTAAATGAATATGCAAGCAGCATGACAGATCTGATGCAGGCAGCCAATGCGCTGAAGGGTTCTAATAAGGGCGGCGCTATGAGTGATCTCGCTGTTACAAGCTCTGATGAGAAGGTGGCGACTGCAAGCGGGAAGCTGTTAATCAAGAGCGACAAGGATTTCAAGCTGGATGTTGCGCAGATCGCGCAGGCACAGATGAATGTCAGCGAAGGTGTGAAAGCATCTGCATACGCCCAGTCCGGTATGAATTTTACCGTGGGAGACGATAAGAATTCAGTGAATGTCCAGGTAAGCGCTGTAAAGGCAAACGGCGGGTCTAAGACCAATGCCCAGATGTTAAGAGAAGCTGCAGACCAGATCAACAAGAGCAAGGCGAATGTCACGGCGAGTGTTGTGGAGAAAGACGGGGTTGCGTCCCTTCAGTTAGAGAGCAAGGAGACGGGTACCAGTCATAGATTCGAGGTAAGCGGCGAGATGGGCGCTGCAGCCGGAGCAGAGAATGTGAAGACCGAGGCGGCGAACGCGAAGTATTCCGTAACTTCAAGCGGCATGAAGACAGAGTATGAGTCAGAGAGCAATACGGTTTCTGTCGGCTACGTGGGAGTCAGCGCCCAGCTTAAGGGCACGGGACAGGCGACGCTTAAGCCGGATGTGGATACTAGCAAGGTTGCTTCGGCCCTTGGAGATCTGGTGGACGCATATAATTCTTCACTGAAGTTCCTCAATGATAACTTTGACAGAGGAAGCGGCATAGGCAGGCAGATGCAGAGTCTTCTGACGGGTCTTGGCTCCGAGCAGTCGTTAAAGCAGATGGGAATCTCTGTGAATAAGGATGGTACCTTAAGCTTCAGCGAAAGCGCTCTGCAGAAGAATATGGCGAAAGATCCGTCCCTGACCAGAGATCTGATCTCCGGAACAGGCGGACTCGCAGACCGTCTTTTCAATAAGGCAAGCAATGGTCTGAATATGAGCGCCAATTCTTTGACGAATTATTCGTCTGTTTCAGGGACTTCCGGTTCTTACGGCAGCTCATCTACAAAGTCTGCGACGAATCCATACGCTGTCCTGGGTATGTATTCCAGAAGCGGAGTCTACAATATGAGTAATTATAATGCCGTAGGCATGATGTTGAATTACCTGATCTAGTGTCAGGACACTAGTACATCTAATGACAAAGAAAGACAGCATATAGGAAGGTTTTTTCCTGTATGCTGTCTTTTTTCTTATCTTTCTTGTTTCTGTATTATCCTTTTTCTATCAAATAATTATATTATTTTGCACGCCTGCGCCAATCGGCGTCTGTCGGCGGGAGAGTAAAAAATAACTAAAAAATAACTTTTCTGTGCCGGACTGCAAAGAGGTATTGCTTTTTCGTATGATGTCTAGTAAAATTAGTCTAGTAATGCTAGGAGGAATATAGATGTCAGAAATTACGAACATAGCTCTGGATGCCATGGGCGGAGACAATGCGCCTGCGGAGATGGTAAGAGGAGCGGTAGACGCCGTCCAAAAGGAGCCTGCTATGAAGGTATTCCTGGTAGGGCGGGGAGAAACCATAGAGAAGGAATTGGCGAAGTATCAGTTTAATAAGGCGCAGATAGAAGTGATCCATGCCTCAGAGGTGATCGAGACGGCAGAACCACCGGTGAATGCGATTCGCAAGAAGAAGGATTCGTCGATTGTGGTCGGTATGAAGATGGTGCGGGAGGGCAAGGCAGACGCGTTCGTGTCGGCGGGAAGTTCCGGAGCCATCCTTGTGGGAGGACAGGTGTTGGTAGGACGTATCAAAGGAGTGGAGCGTCCGCCGTTAGCGTCGCTGATTCCGACCGAGAAGGGGGTCTCTCTTCTGTTGGACTGCGGGGCGAATGTGGATGCGAGAGCTTCTCATCTTGTACAGTTTGCCAAGATGGGTTCCATCTATATGGAGCATGTTCTTGGTGTGAAGAATCCTTCCGTCGGCATCGTCAATATCGGTGCGGAAGAAGAGAAGGGCAACGCACTCGTGAAAGAGACATTTCCGCTTCTGAAAGAAGAGAAGAGTATTCACTTTACCGGCAGTGTGGAAGCGAGAGAGATTCCTCATGGTCAGACGGATGTTGTGGTCTGTGAGGCATTTGCCGGGAATATTATCCTGAAGCTTTATGAGGGCGTGGGCGCCGTTTTGATTCATAAAGTGAAGGAGGGACTGATGGCTACGCTTCGGAGCAAGATCGGAGCAGTATTGATCAAGCCGGCGCTTAAAGCTACGCTTAAGACCTTTGATGCCAGCGAATATGGAGGAGCGCCGCTTCTGGGACTTAACGGCCTGGTGGTAAAGACGCATGGAAGCGCTAAGGCAAAAGAAGTTACGAATACGCTGATTCAGTGCGTGACTTTCAAGAGACAGAAGATCAATGAGAAGATCAGAAAATGTATTCAGGCGGATCAGCTATCCGATGAATAGATGATGTAAGACAAAACACAGTGTAAAAAGAAAAATGCAGAAAAGGAGAAATGGTATGGAATTTGAAAAATTAAAAGAGATTATAGCAGATGTATTGAATGTGAACGCGGATGAGATTACAGAGGATACGACGTTTGTAGATGATCTGGGAGCAGATTCTCTGGATATCTTTCAAATTATTATGGGAATAGAAGAAACATACGATATTGAGATTGACAATGAAGAGGCAGAGAAGATCGTGACAGTGGGAGATGCTGTAGAACAGATCAAGACCGCAACGAATAATTAGTACGGCGTTGCCGGTCAGACAGATTGGTATAAGACACTCGGCAGTCATGTTGTGAAAAAGCCCGTCCGGGCTTTTTCATTTTTTGAAACGGAAAGGCAGATAAATGAGTCGGGATTTAAAAGTATTAGAAGAGAAGATAGATTACAGGTTTAGAGATTTTGATTTATTGAAGCAGGCAATGATACATAGTTCTTATGCGAACGAAAAGCGTTTGCCGAAGTATGGCTGTAATGAGCGGCTGGAATTTTTAGGAGACGCCGTGCTGGAACTGGTATCCAGTGAATTCTTGTTTTACGAGCATCAGAAGATGCCGGAGGGAGAACTGACGAAGACGAGGGCCAGTCTGGTATGTGAGTCTGCGCTGGCGTTCTGCGCAAAAGATCTGGAGCTTGGGAGGTATCTTCTGCTTGGAAAGGGAGAAGAGGCGACGGGGGGCAGAGGGCGCAGTTCTGTTACGTCGGACGCGATGGAGGCGTTGGTCGGCGCGATATATATTGACGGTGGTTTTGCTAGTGCGAAAGAGTTTATTCTGAGATTCATTTTGAAGGATCTTGAGAGCAGGACGCTCTTTTTTGATAGCAAGACTATCTTACAGGAGATTGTACAGGCTCATTTTAAATCTCCGATTACATATCGGCTGATTGGAGAAGAAGGACCGGATCATGACAAATCTTTCCGTGTCGCCGTATATATCGGCGAGAAAGAATATGGCGCCGGTTCCGGACACACCAAGAAAGCGGCGGAACAGGTGGCGGCATACCAGAGCATCCTGAAGCTGCGCGCGAAGAATATAAAGTAGGTGAAGAATGTATCTAAAGAGTATAGAAGTACAGGGATTCAAGTCATTTGCGCATAAGATAAAATTTGACTTCCATAACGGGATTACCGGTATTGTCGGTCCGAACGGAAGCGGCAAAAGCAACGTGGCGGACGCGGTGCGATGGGTCCTGGGAGAGCAGCGCGTGAAGCAGCTTCGAGGCGGAAGCATGCAGGATGTAATCTTCTCCGGAACCGAGAACCGTAAGCCGCTGAGTTATGCGTCTGTCGCGATCACGCTCGACAATTCGGATCATCAACTGCAGATAGACTTCGAGGAAGTGACGGTCACAAGGAAATTATACCGTTCCGGAGAAAGTGAATACCTGATCAACGGGAGTTCCTGCAGGCTTAAGGACGTCAATGAGCTGTTCTATGATACAGGTATCGGAAAAGAAGGATATTCGATCATCGGACAGGGGCAGATCGACCGGATTCTAAGCGGTAAGCCGGAAGAAAGAAGGGAGCTTTTTGACGAGGCCGCCGGAATCGTGAAATTTAAGCGCCGTAAGAACATGTCGGTGAAGAAGTTAGAGGAAGAGCGGCAGAATCTTCTGCGCGTCAATGATATCCTGGCTGAGCTTGAGAAGCAGGTAGGGCCTTTAGAGCGGCAGGCGGAGACGGCAAGAGAATATCTGAAAAAGAAGGAACAGCTTAAGACTTATGATATCAATATGTTCCTGCTTGAGGCGGAGCGTCTCGGCGAACAGATCCGGGAGATTGAGGGAAAGCTTGACATTGCTAAGGCAGAGTTAGAAGATGCTGGCTGTAAGTATGACGCTATGAAGACGGAGTACGAGTCGGTGGAAGAACAGGTGGACGGCATAGACTCCTCGATTGAAAAGGCAAAAAGCCAGCTGAATGAAACGAACCTGCTGAAGCAGCAGCTTGAGAATCAGATCGAGCTCTTAAAGGAGCAGATCAACAGTATGCACATGAACGACGCGCACTATGATCAGCGGGCCAGAACGATTACTTCCGAGATAGGCGTGCGGGAGGATCAGCTTAAGGAGCTGAAGCAGGAAGAAGATACGATAAAGACACAGCTCGATGAGCAGACGAAGCTTGAGAATCAGGCGCGGGAGGAATTGATACAGGTACAGTCCCGGATTGCGGCGATTACGGCGTCGGTGGACAGAAGCAACGGCGAGATTATGGAGCTGCTTAATAACAGGGCGTCCACGAAGGCGAAGATCCAGAAGTACGACACGATGTTAGAGCAGATTCAGGTAAGAAAATCGGGTATGGCAAGACAGCTTCTGGAAGCGGCGGAAGAGATCCGCGGACAGACAGAAAAGTATGAAGAATATCAAAAGGAGCTGAAGGAAGTATCCGGCCGGATTATCGAACTGTCGGAAGAGAATAGCCGGTATGAAGAAAAAATAGCGGCTTTGCAGGTGCGTCTTACGAAGCAGACGGAGCAGTTTCGAATCGGGCAGACGGCGTACCACAGGGAAGAATCGCGGCTGGAATCTTTGAAGAATATCACGGAGCGGTATGACGGATATGGAAACAGTATCCGTAAGGTGATGGACCAGAGGGATCGGGAGAAGGGTATCCTGGGAGTCGTGGCGGATATCATCAAAGTACCGAAGGATTATGAGATCGCCATCGAGACGGCGCTTGGCGGGAATATACAGAATATCGTTACGGAAGATGAAGAGACGGCAAAGAGGATGATCCAGTTTCTTAAGAAGAATCGTTTCGGGCGCGCGACTTTCCTGCCGCTGACCAGTATCCGGGCATATTCCGGGATTGGAAGGCAGGAGGCGCAAAAGGAGCCGGGAGCGGTGGGTACGGCGAATACATTGGTGCGGGTAGAAGAGAAATACCGGATGCTTGCGGAGCATCTTCTGGGCCGGACGCTGGTGGTTGACCATATCGACCATGGACTTGCCATCGCGAAGAAATATAAACAGTCCATCCGGATCGTTACACTGGAGGGAGAGCTTATTAATCCCGGCGGCTCCTTGACCGGCGGCGCTTTCAAGAATTCCAGCAACCTGCTGAGCAGACGCCGTGAAATTGAGGAGTTCGAGAAGACGGTAAAGCAATTGAAGCGGGAAATGGATGAAATGGAGGCGTCTTCGGATCTTCTGAGAAAAGAGCGGGCAGGATATTACGAGCAGATAGATGAGATCGGTGTGAAGCTGCAGAAAGCATATGTCATCCAGAATACGGCGAAGATGAACGTGGATCAGACGGCGGCGAGGATCAGAAATGCAAAGGACCTGGTGCAGGCGACGAAAGCGGAAGAAGAGAAACTGGACGCCCAGATCACGGATATTATGGACAACCAGGAATCCATCAGCGTAGAGCTGGATACCTCCGAGAAGCTGGAGCATGAGCTGACCATGCAGATTGAAGAAGAACAGAAGATTCTGGACGGGGAACATGAGGAAGAGGCAGGAAAGGTAAAGAAAGCGGAAGAGATTCATCTGGAAACCGCAAGTCTCGAGCAGAAGTTTACGTTTGTGATGGAGAATGAGAACCGTATCCGGGAAGAGATCGAGAAGTTCCAGGAAGAGATGAGAGATCTGGAGGAAAGCAAAGGCGGTACTTCGAGAGAGATTGAAGAGAAAGAGAAGCAGATTACGGAGCTTAGGGAGACGATCGAGAATTCCAAAGAATTATTTGAAGAGATTCAAGAAGAGATCGAACGTTTTAAGAAAGAGCGGGAGGAACTGAATCAGAAGCACAAGGTGTTCCTGCAGAAAAGAGAGGACCTGTCGAAACACATGGCAGATCTGGATAAGGAGATCTTCCGTCTGGAGAGCCAGAAGGAGAATTATGAGGAGGCTTCCGAGAAACAGATCAGCTATATGTGGGAAGAGTATGAGATCACCTATATCCGGGCGAAGGAATTAAGAGACGCGAATCTTACGGATCTTGCGAAGATGAAGAAGCGGATTCAGGAATTAAAAAGTGAGATTCGTTCCCTGGGAAATGTAAACGTAAACGCGATCGAGGAGTATAAAAGCGTATCGGAGCGTTATGAATTCTTAAAGAACCAGCATGACGATCTTGTGGAGGCGGAAGCAACGCTGGAGCAGATCATAGAAGAACTGGATGCGGCGATGCGTAAGCAGTTCAAAGAGCAGTTCGCGAGAATCGCAAGTGAGTTTGACACCGTGTTCAAGAAGTTGTTCGGCGGGGGAAAGGGTACGCTGGAGCTGATGGAGGATGAAGATATCCTGGAGGCAGGAATCCGGATCGTCGCCCAACCGCCCGGGAAGAAGCTCCAGAATATGATGCAGCTTTCCGGCGGGGAGAAGGCGCTGACGGCAATTGCGTTATTATTCGCGATTCAAAATCTTAAGCCGTCGCCCTTCTGTCTGCTGGATGAGATCGAGGCGGCGCTGGATGACAATAATGTGGGAAGATTTGCCCAGTATCTGCATAAATTGACGGAAAATACGCAGTTTATCGTTATCACCCACAGGAGAGGGACCATGACGGCTGCGGACAGGCTGTATGGGATCACCATGCAGGAGAAGGGAGTATCGACGCTGGTGTCCGTAAGCCTGCTGGAAGAAGAGCTGGATGCATAGTTGTAGCTGGCACATCGAAAAATATGGTCGATTGACGATGCTGTGTGCCGGCGGCACACATTTAGCGCGGGAACATAGCTATAAGCGGTGTTAGTAGTATGCAATGTATGAAGAATGAATCAGGAGGGGTAAGATGGCGGAAGAGCAGAAGGAGAAGGTAGGTTTTTTTAAGCGTCTGGTTCAGGGGCTTGGGAAGACAAGGGATAATATTGTGTCCGGGATGGACAGTATCTTTAACGGGTTCTCGCATATTGACGATGATTTCTATGAGGAGCTGGAGGAAGTGCTGATTATGGGGGACCTGGGAGTGCAGGCAACCTATGACATTCTGGATGACCTGAAAGCAAAGGTGAAGGAGAAGCACATCAAAGAGCCGGCGCAGTGCAGGGAGATTTTAATCGAAAGTATCAAAGATCAGATGGACGTCGGGGAGACGGCTTATGAATTCGAGGAGAAGACGTCGGTTGTCATGGTTATCGGAGTCAACGGCGTAGGTAAGACGACTACCATCGGGAAGCTTGCCGGGAAGCTGCGCGCCCAGAATAAGAAGGTTGTGCTGGCAGCGGCGGATACCTTCCGCGCGGCTGCAGGAGAACAGTTGAAAGAATGGGCGAACCGCGCCCAGGCTGATCTGATCGGCGGACAGGAAGGATCGGACCCGGCGTCGGTAGTCTATGACGCGGTGGCGGCTGCCAGGGCGAGACATGCGGATGTGCTGTTGTGCGACACTGCGGGCAGGCTTCATAATAAGAAGAACCTGATGGAAGAATTGAAGAAGATGAACCGGATTATTGACCGGGAATGTCCGGATGCTTATCGGGAAACACTGGTGGTATTGGATGCGACTACGGGGCAGAATGCCTTGCAGCAGGCGAAAGAATTTAATGAAGTGGCGGATATTACAGGAATCGTCCTGACGAAGATGGACGGAACGGCGAAGGGCGGTATCGCCGTGGCGATTCATGCGGAGCTGGGGATACCGGTAAAATATATCGGAGTCGGCGAATCCATCGATGATTTGCAGAAATTCGATGCGGACACGTTCGTCCGCGCGTTATTTTCCTCTGGCGAAGCGGACGAAGATGATCAGGTATGATCAGGCGGCAAATAAGCAGTAATGAATGAGAAAAGATTAAAAATGTGAATAGCACAGACGAAGAATGAGGAGAAGAATATCATGTTGACATTGGAACGATTTGAACAGGCGAGCGAGCTGGTAAAGAATATCACGAATCCGACGAAGCTGGTGTACAGCGAATATCTCAGCCAGGAGACGGGCGGCAGGATCTATCTGAAGCCGGAGAATATGCAGGAGACGGGCGCTTACAAGGTGCGGGGCGCTTATTATAAGATCAGTATGATGAGCGAAGAGGCGCGCGGGAAGGGCCTTATTACGGCTTCGGCGGGAAACCATGCCCAGGGTGTTGCTTATGCGGCGCAGAAGTTCGGATGTAAAGTGGTGATTGTCATGCCGACCGTCACTCCGCTGATCAAGGTAAACCGTACGAAGAATTACGGCGCGGAGGTAGTCCTGTATGGGGACGTCTATGACGATGCCTGTGAATACGCGCTGAAGCTTGCAGAAGAGAAGGGATATACCTTCGTGCATCCCTTCGACGATGAAGATATCGCGACGGGACAGGGGAGCATTGCCATGGAGATCGTGCAGGAGCTTCCTACGGTGGATTATATCCTGGTTCCGGTGGGCGGAGGCGGTCTGATTACCGGAGTCGCGGCGCTTGCCAAGATGCTGAATCCGAAGATTCAGGTAATCGGCGTAGAGCCGTCGCAGGCGGCGAGTATGACGGCGGCGCTGGCGAGCGGAGAGCCGGTTTCGCTGGACAGCGCGAATACGATTGCGGACGGTACTGCCGTGAAGCGGGTAGGAGAGAAGATATTCCCGTATGCCAAGGAGAATATTGATAAGATGCTGACGGTGGAGGACGACGAACTGATCGGCGCATTCCTGGACCTGGTGGAGAATCACAAGATGATAGTGGAGAACTCAGGACTTCTGACGGTTGCGGCGTTAAAGCAGCTTGATCTGAAGGGAAAGAAAGCGGTGGCAATCTTAAGCGGCGGCAATATGGATGTAATCACCATGTCCTCTATCGTACAGCATGGATTGATTCAGCGAGACAGGATATTCTCTGTATCGGTACTTCTTCCGGATAAACCGGGTGAGCTGGTGCGGGTTGCGGCCACGATTGCAGACGCTCAGGGGAATGTCATCAAGCTTGAGCATAATCAGTTTGTCAGCACCAACCGTAACGCGGCGGTGGAGCTTCGTATTACGATGGAGGCATTCGGGACAGAGCATAAGAATGAGATTATGAAGGCGCTGGAGGATGAAGGTTTCCGTCCGAGAGAGATCGGAGCAAAACTCTATTAAAGAGGTTTTGTTGTAGTTACGGGAGATTGCGGGATGAATCTGGAAAAGTTATTGGATGAATTGAGGTTTCCGAATGCCGTCAGAGACGCCGTAAGGAAGTGGATTGGCGGGAATGAAAAGCAGATAGGTGACATTTTGGAAAAGGCCTACGACAGTGACGGATTGGACTTTCCGCTTTGTGGGTATGAATCTCTGACCCGTCTGGCCGCGGTCACGGGTCTCTTGTTACAGAAATACGGCGAATATCGGTCAAAAGGAGTCTCTGAGCGTATCATTTTTGATACGTTCAGAGATGTTTCTTTAAGAGCAGATTTCTTCTATAGGAAGACAGGAAGGACAGGGATATCTGAAGAGGATGTGATCTGGTTCCGGCATATTATGAATGTCAATATTTTTAAACTTGGAGTATTACAGTTTCAGCCCTTTCAGATGTTATATCTGGATGAGGAGATCATGGGCGAGCCCTATATGATATTTTCCCGGATCTCAAGAGATATTCTGCCGGAGGGAGCGCCTGTGATAAACTGTCATATTCAGCGGGGAACGGATCTGCGTGCAGAGGCAGTCGGACATTCTCTTAAGGAGGCGGAGAATTTTTTTGCCGAGTATTTTCCGGAGATCCGGTTCCGGGGATTTCTGTGTTATAGCTGGCTTTTGTATCCGCCTATGGTGGAGAGGCTCCCGGAAGATTCAAATATCAGACGGTTTGCCGGGAGATTTTCCGTGATCGGAAGGTGCGCCGATGCGGAGCAGGCATTGGAGAATCTTTTTGGGGAGGGGAAAATATTGTATCAGGATGCGACTTCTCTCCAAAAAATGGCGATGGAGGCTCCGGAATTATTCGGATATACGTGCGGGTTCAGGAAAATTTTGTGTTGACAAGACATGTATAATTGTATACAATTATACATGTTAATCAGACTCAACGAAGAGACATGACAAGAAGGAGATGACTTCCATGGAAGACAGGAAAGTATACCTGGACAGGCACAGCAATCTATTACAATTAGAGGAGCATATGTATCCCCTTGTGGATGTAAAGAAGCCGAATGTATTCCGGAATCTGTTCCGTTATGATGAGATTCCGAAGATCGCGTTCAATGACCGTATCGTACCTCACAGTATGCCGGATGAGATTTGGATTACGGACACGACGTTTAGGGACGGCCAGCAGTCAAGAGCGCCTTACAGTACGGAGCAGATTGTGAAGCTTTATGAATATTTTCACAGGCTCGGAGGACCGAACGGGAAGATTCGGCAGTGTGAATTCTTCTTATACAGTAAGAAGGATCGGGACGCAGTATATAGATGTATGGAGAAGGGTTATTCGTTTCCGGAGGTCACCAGTTGGATCCGCGCCAGCAAGAAAGACTTTGAGCTGGTGAAAGAGATCGGAATGAAGGAGACGGGAATCCTGGTTAGCTGTTCGGATTATCATATCTTCTATAAATTGAAGATGACAAGGTGGGAATGTATGGAACATTATCTGTCGGTAGTCCGGGAGTGTCTGGAGACAGGAGTAAGTCCGAGATGCCATCTGGAGGATATCACTAGGTCGGATATCTATGGCTTCGTGATTCCATTCTGCCTTGAACTGATGAGATTGATGGAGGAGTATCAGATTCCGGTCAAGATCCGCGTCTGCGATACCATGGGGTATGGGGTCAATTATCCCGGCGCCGTGATACCGAGATCCATACCGGGTATCATATACGGAATCCGCGTCCATGCCGGAGTGCCGAGCGAACTGATCGAGTTCCACGGACACAACGATTTCTATAAAGCGGTGAGCAATTCTTCGACGGCATGGCTCTACGGCGCAAGCGGAGTAAATTGCTCCCTGTTTGGAATCGGGGAACGTACCGGGAACACACCGTTAGAGGCGATGGTATTCGAATACGCGCAGCTTCGGGGAACCCTGGACGGTATGGATACCACGGTGATTACGGAGCTTGCCGAGTATTATGAGAAAGAGATCGGCTACAGAGTTCCGTCGAGGACTCCCTTCGTGGGAAGGAATTTTAACGTGACACGTGCGGGAATCCATGCGGACGGCCTGCTTAAGAATGAAGAGATCTATAATGTCTTTGATACGGACAAATTCCTGAACCGCCCGCCGCTTGTAGCGGTATCGAATACGTCCGGACTTGCGGGGATCGCCCACTGGATCAATACATATTTCCATCTGCCGGAAGAAAAGCAGGTAGATAAGAATACAGAGCTGGTTGCGATGGTAAAAGCATGGGTAGACAAGGAATATGAGGAAGGCCGGGTGACGGTTCTGACGGATGAGGAGCTGCTGGGCGTGATCGAGGATGCAAGACAGACGTTGGGATGTGATTTGTTCTGAAGATTTCTGCAGAAGAATTATCGCCTGCGGGAATGAAATGTTGTTCAGAGGAACATTCCGAATCGCCTGTGTATGGAAGCGGGTTATTAACCGGCTGTCTGTGTGGAAATGAGTTATTAGCCTAATAGGTGGAGGAGTGTCAGAGAAAGATGGAAGAATATCAGGACCGTTCCCTGCGGGGGAGGGTATTTCAGAGATTGCGGGAGGATATCCTGTCGGGGGTGTATCAGGAGCATGACGAACTGCGGGAGATCACGATCGGGGAGGAACTGGGAGTCAGCAGAACTCCGGTGCGTGAGGCGTTGAGGCAGTTGGAATTGGAAGGGCTGGTAAAGATTATTCCTAATAAGGGAGCTTATGTGACGGGGATTACCCGCAAGGATGTCGCAGACATATATAAGATACGCTCGATGCTGGAAGGGATGTGCGCGAGATGGGCGACTAAGTATATTACGGAGAAGCAGATTGAAGAACTGGAAGAGGTATTACTTCTGTCGGAGTTCCATTTGCGGAAAAGAAGCGGCGAGCAGGCGGACCAGGTAACGGAATTAGACGGAAAGTTTCACAGAATCTTGTATGAGGCGTCGAACAGCCGTATACTGGAACATGTGTTGTCGGATTTCCACAAATATGTACAGATGGCCAGGGCGATGTCTGTGGGTGAGAAGAACCGGGCCGAGAAGTCTATACAGGAGCACCGGGAGATATTGGAGGCCATTCAGAAGCATGACGGGGAGCTGGCGGAAAGACTCGCTAACCGGCATATCTTGAATGTGATGAAGAATTTGCATCTTGAGGAGCCTGCGGCGGATATTTGATCTTTTCAGGCAGTAAAAAGATAGTCCTGCAGGCGGTGAATAGGCAATAGTGTGCAGGAGAAGCGGATTGTAAGAAAGAAACCCCTCTTGGCTCGTTGCTGTGGGAATAAAGAGCGAAGGATACGGAAAATTAAAGCAAGCAGATAAGAGTAGTAAAGCAGAGATTTCGAGAGTATAAGAAGATCAGGAGGTATATGACATGGCAAAGATTAAGATGACGACACCGATTGTGGAGATGGACGGAGACGAGATGACACGAATCTTGTGGAAGATGATCAAGGAGCATCTGATTGAACCGTTTATTGAGCTGAATACGGAGTATTATGACCTGGGGCTTGAGCACAGGAATGAGACGGATGACCAGGTGACGATTGATTCTGCGAATGCGACCAAGAAGTACAAGGTTGCGGTAAAGTGTGCGACGATCACGCCGAACGCGGCGCGTATGACGGAGTATGATCTGAAAGAGATGTGGAAGAGTCCGAACGGGACGATCCGGGCGATCCTGGACGGGACGGTATTTCGGGCGCCGATCGTCGTTAAGGGAATCGAGCCCTGCGTCCGTAACTGGAAGAAGCCGATTACCATCGCAAGGCATGCTTATGGAGATGTGTACAAGAGTTCCGAGATGAAGATCCCGGGCGCCGGCAAGGTAGAGCTGGTATATACAGATCAGGCAGGCGAAGAGACGAGAGAACTGGTGCATGAATTTGACAGCGCGGGAATCGTGCAGGGCATGCACAATATCAACCATTCGATCGAAAGCTTCGCGAGAAGCTGTTTTAACTATGCGCTGGATATCAGGCAGGATCTTTGGTTCGCGACGAAGGATACGATCTCTAAGAAATACGACCATACATTTAAAGATATCTTCCAGGAGATCTTTGACGCAGAGTATAAGGAGAAATTCGAAGCCGCAGGCATCACGTACTTCTATACGCTGATCGACGACGCGGTGGCGCGTGTGATGAAGTCTGAGGGCGGCTATATATGGGCGTGTAAGAATTATGACGGGGATGTGATGAGCGATATGATCTCCTCTGCTTTCGGTTCTCTTGCCATGATGACCTCTGTACTGGTATCTCCGGACGGGTATTATGAGTATGAGGCGGCGCATGGGACGGTGCAGCGCCACTATTACAAGCATCTGGAGGGAGAGGAAACCTCGACGAATTCCGTGGCTACGATCTTTGCGTGGACGGGAGCGTTAAGGAAACGCGGAGAGCTGGATGGCAGCCAGGAATTGATGGATTTTGCAGACAGGCTTGAGAAAGCTACGATCGATACCATAGAGGAAGGAAAGATGACGAAGGATCTGGCGCTGATCACCACGATAGAGAATCCGACGGTGCTGAACAGCGAGGACTTCATCAAGGCTGTTGCTGAGAAATTGTAATCGAAGCGGCAGATACATCCAAAAAAAGGATGTGATAGAGCTGCGGTTTCCTGCACAGAAGTCAAATTCCCCGCTGCGATGAAAGGGAGCTATAAGGAAACATTCACAAAACCATGACTAGTTGAGAATGTAGCTTTTTTCTACTATGCTGTTAGATTAGAAAGAGGCTACATTTTCTTGTAGCCACTGTTGCCGATAGAACCTGCTATTCGTTTTTATTCTAGTACAACGTTGCATAATTTACTGTTAATTACGCAATGGTGTACTAGTAATATTACACTGCTACCTCAATATATTTTCATAATCCTGCAGATCATGATAAATACTATCAACATAGACTACATCGCCTTCTATACGATAAAGCATAAGATACCTGTGCTGCTTAAAATGGATTGTTCGGTATCCTAATGACTTTAGCCTGGAATCTTCGCATAGTTTTAGACTGCCAGCTACGTGGGAAAGTTGGTTTATAGTGTTCTCCATGTCATCTGCAACATTTGTTGCCGCTTGCTCGCTTTTTAATTTGAATAACAAATAGTCAATGATTCTTCTAAAATCCACTTTGGCTTGAGTGGTTAAAACAACTTTATATTCCATACTCTTCTCTGAGTTCAGCAAGAAATTCCTTTGCATCTTGATAATCGCCGACGGATGCCTGATGTCTGGAGACTTCTAATTCTTTATAAATGTCTTCCCGACTTTTAAGTGGGAACGGACAATCATTCCGTTGCTGCTGGAATAGTTTTTTGGCAAAATCTTGAATCTTCACTAAATCTGCTTCTGATAGCACTTCTAAAATAGAGATTGTCTTCTCAAGAGTACTCATAAC
>CANODD010000008.1 GCA_947564705.1 uncultured Dorea sp.
CTTTTTCTTAAAAGGCAATAAATAAGGATTGTGATTGTAACAATCCGATCGCTATTACTATGGTCTATCAAGGCGCATACTGTTGCAGGGTAATTGCTTCGTATAGATGGTATTTTTAGTTTCTGTCTTTACATTCCGAAAAAAGCTTATTTTATCCTTATTTAGATTCATATTTGTGTTATAATATTCATAATTGTAGTTTTCATGAGAAAGGAGTTATTGCTATATGAGGGTTAGAAAGTTTGGATTCAAGAAAAACATAGTATGCGGACTTGTTATATTTACTTTATGTGTCCTGCCTGTCTTAAGCGGCTGTACTTCAAAGGAGAAGACGTCTGACGTCCAGGAGGAGACCGGGGCGAAGAATGGGCAGGAAAGCCCGGGGGATGAGTCTTCAAACTCTGGCGGACAGGAGGCAGGGACGGGGAATGAAAGTCTTGGGGATTTCACTATGCAGGATATCAACGGAGAGACTTACACGCAGGAAATGTTTGTGGATCATGAACTGACGATGGTTAATGTATTTACTACATGGTGTACGCCGTGTATCAGAGAGATTCCGGATCTTATGGAGCTTCAAAAGGAAATGGCGGACCAGGGAGTACAGATTGTCGGTATCGTCCTGGACGCGGCGGGCCGGCAGGGCAAGACGGATCAAGAGGCAGTAGAGAAAGCGAAGCTTCTGGCAGAGGAGACGGAAGCGGTATATCCCTTCCTGATTCCGGATGAAAGTCTTCTGAACGGCAGGCTTGCAGGAATCAGCGCTGTTCCGGAGACTTTCTTCGTGGATAAGGAGGGGAATATCACCGGAGAGACTTATTCCGGCAGCCGTTCCTTTGAGGACTGGAAAAGTATCGTAGAAAAAGAACTGGAAGGAGCGGTACAATGAGCCGGTGTATGGGAACTCGTTTTCGCAGGCTGCCGGGCCTCATCCTGGCAGTTTTGGGGCTTGTGATCATGGGGGTTGGCATATACCGCGGTGAGATGGCGGTGGTTCTGGAAAAAGCAGTGAATATATGTATGGAGTGTGTGGGAATTGGATAAAGAGAAGAAGGGATGGAAACGTCACGGAGTTCAGGCGTTATGGGCGCTTCTTACGAACAGTTACCTGGCGGGATTCGCCCGGGGGAAGATATATCAGGGAAAGCTTAAGAATCTGTGCGTGCCCGGCCTGAACTGCTATTCCTGTCCGGGGGCGCTCGGCGCCTGTCCCATCGGCGCGGTGCAGGCAGTCATCGGGAGCTGGAATTTCAAGCTCGCGTTCTATGCGGCGGGTTTCCTGATGTTCATCGGAGCATTGGCAGGGAGGTTTGTCTGCGGATGGCTGTGTCCGTTCGGACTGATTCAGGATCTGCTGCACAAGATTCCCTTTCCTGAGAAGATCGGAACATTTCGGGGAGACCGGCTTCTGCGGAAACTGAAATATGTGATTCTTATAGTATTTGTGATCCTCCTGCCGATGTTTCTGGTGGATGTCCTGGGCCAGGGGGCGCCATACTTCTGTAAGCTGATCTGTCCGGCAGGCACGCTGGAGGGAGGGATTCCCCTGGTATTGCTGAATGAATCCATGCGAAGCGCGCTGGGATGGCTGTACGCCTGGAAGAATGTCCTTCTGTTGATTACCATAGTATTGTCTGTTATGATCTACAGACCTTTCTGCAAATACATATGTCCTCTGGGAGCGGTCTATTCCGTCTTCAATCCGATCTCGGTGTTCCGTTATCGGGTGGATGAGAAGAAGTGTACCGGCTGCGGCATATGTGCAAAGGTCTGCGGGATGCAGGTGGACCCGGCAGAGAATGCGAACCATCCGGAGTGTATCCGGTGCGGAGCGTGCAAGAAATCATGTCCTGTGAAAGCGATACATTGAATAGATACATTGAATTGAAAGGAAAAGTTTGCCAATTTTCATTTCAGATGTTAGTATAAGATATATTAGGTGAGTGAAAACACTCGTGAAGAAATTGCAGTATAAGAACAGGAGACTTTATAAGAGATGAAGAGAACGATCCGAGAATTATTTGTGATGACAGTAGCTACCCTGATTATTGCGGCGGCAGTATTTTTCTTCTTGATACCAAGCCATGCGGCGGTCAGTTCTGTGTCGGGTCTGGCGATCGTATTATCGAATTTTATACCGCTGACCGTGTCGGCGATTACTATGATTCTGAATATTATCCTGCTGATAGTCGGTTTTTTGCTCTGCGGACATGAATTCGGGTTTAAAACAGTGTATACGTCTGTTCTTTTACCTGTATTTATCGGGATTTTCGAGGTGCTGCTGCCGAATAACGGATCGATTTCCGGGGACGCCATGCTTGATGTTGCATGTTACATTTTTACGGTAAGCATCGGGCTTAGTATTCTGTTTAACATGAATGCTTCGTCGGGAGGACTGGATATCGTGGCAAAGATAATGAACAGGTATCTGCACATGGATCTGGGCAAGGCTATGAGCATAAGCGGTATGCTGGTAGCGCTTAGTTCTGCGTTTGTGTATGATAAAAAGACGGTGGTGCTGAGTGTTCTCGGAACGTATCTGAATGGTATGGTGCTGGATCATTTTATTTTTGGACAGAATATCAAAAGAAGGGTCTGCATTATTTCCAGAGATAAAGAAAAGCAGATCCGTGACTGGATATTGCATACGCTGAAGAGCGGAGCGACGATCTACCAGGCAGAGGGGGCGTATGGGGGTACGTTTCAGAATGAGATCATTACGATCGTCGATAAGAATGAATATCAGAAATTAATGCAGTATGTGATCAAGGAAGATCCGGCGGCTTTTATTACTGTTTATAATGTGAGTGATATGCGTTATATTCCCAAAAGCAAGAACCACTGAATTGGGTATCGGCTGTATAATTTTAAAAGAATTGTTCTATTTGCTTAAGAAAAAGTATGTCAGAGCATGCGGAAGGAGAGCTTATGAGCTATTTTGGGGAACGTTTTAGGAGAAACAGCGAAAGTGCGCCGGATATTGGCGGCCGTGAACAGCACAGCGGTATGCAGAATGTGCAGAATCTGGAAACTATCATTAATGAAGGGCTTCGGGTCGCCCTGCTTGAGGAAACTCCGGACCAGTCGCTGGAGGTGCTGCTTGAACATCTTGGAAAAGCGCTGAACGGAGAACGTACTTATATATTTGAACGGAATGAGTCCGGCGGTGACGACAATACATATGAATGGGTGGCTGCCGGGATTACGTCGGAGAAGGAGAATCTCCAGAACGTTCCTTCAGAAGTGTGTGCGATCTGGTATCGGAATTTCAGAATCGGCAGGCATATCGTCATTGAGAACCTGGAAGAGACCCGGGAGGAGGACCCTTTGATGTATGAGACCCTGAAGCCGCAGAATATCCAGTCTCTTGTTGTGGTTCCTCTGTTTGATTCGGGGACGCCTATCGGTTTTTACGGTGTGGACAATCCGCCTGCAAAGATGCTGGAATATGCATCGAATATGCTCCAGACAGCGGCGTATTTTATTGTCTCCTCCCTGAAACGGCGTAATCTGGTCCGGGAACTTCAGAAGCGGAGTTACAGGGTTCTTCATGCGTTGAGTGTGGACTACTTAGGCATCTATCAGGTGAATTTCGACACGGATGAATGTGAGATATACAGGGACAATGAACAGTTGAGAAGAGATTGGGGAGTAGACTTCGAGAACGGATACCAGAACGCTATGGAAGGGTACATTTCCCGGTATGTAGTCCAGCGGGATCAGGAAAAGCTTCGTGCCATGACGAGGAAAGAATATGTGCTTGCCGAGCTTAGGGCAAAGAAGAAGTATTATGTTCGTTATCAGGTGAAAGATAATTTCTACGGGCTGAAACACCTGGAGCTGCATTTTTCTGCCGGGGAGAACACGGAGAAAGAAAATTGCGCGATTTTTGCCCAGCGCGATATCAATGCCGTGGTAGAACAGGAGGAAAAGTACAGGCTGGAGGCAAGGCGGAGCATGGAGGATATCCTGGAAGGAGCCAGAACCGGCATATGGACGATCGAGCTGGAAGATGGCTGCCGGCCAAGGATGTATGCGGACCGGACTATGCAGATACTCCTTGGGGTATCAGAGGGGATCGGGCCGGAAGAGTGCTACCGGCATTGGTTCGAGAACATTGAACCGAGTTATGTGGAGATGGTGCAGGAGTCGGTGCAGGATATGTTGGAAAACGGACGCTCTGAAGTGGTTTACCCCTGGAATCATCCGACGCTGGGGAGAATCTACGTTCGCTGCGGAGGCGTACCGGACAAAAAGTTCAAAAAACCGGGCGCCTGCCTGAACGGATACCATCAAGATATCACGGAGATTATGGTGACCCGGAAGAAGCAGGAACAGGCCATCATGGAGCTGTTGGAGAAGGTCAGGCGGGCCAATACGGCGAAGAGCGAATTCCTCTCTCATATGTCCCATGATCTGCGTACACCTATCAACGGTATTATGGGAATGCTGGCTATTATGGAGAAATGTCAGGATGACTCCGATCGTCAAAAAGAGTGCCGGGAGAAAATCCATGTGTCTGCGGAGCATCTGCTTTCCCTGGTTAATGATGTTCTTCAGGTCAGTAAACTGGAGAGCGGGAGACTGTCGGCAGCAGAAGAACCGTTTGACCTTCACGATACGCTGGAAAGCTGTATTACGATTTTGTCTGTTCAGGCGGAAGAGGCGGGGATTCGTCTGGTGCTGAAAGAAGTTGATATCCGGCATAGCAGGCTGATCGGAAGTCCGCTCTATCTGAAGCAGATCCTGACGAATATTATTGATAATGCGCTCAAATATAACCGGCCCAGAGGCTCCGTATTTGTCCAGGTAAAAGAAACTGCCTGCCGGAATGGGACAGCAAATTACCAATTTATAATCGAAGATACCGGAATCGGAATCGGAAAGGATTTCAAAAAGCACATATTTGAGCCTTTTACCCAGGAACATCAAAATGCGAGAACCCACTATAACGGCGTCGGGCTTGGCATGTCCGTCGTGAAGAAGCTGGTCGACCAGATGAAGGGAACCATTGAGATAGACAGCCAGGTTGGCAAGGGAAGTGTGATTCAAGTCCAGCTTCCTATCCGGGTCGATGGAACCCGTAGTACGCAGATTGTGGAAGAGAAACAAGATGTACGGGCTGATGTAGCCGGGATGAGCGTCCTTCTGGTGGAGGATAATGAGATCAATTGTGAGATCGTGGAGTTTATGCTGGAGGATGCAGGTGCGAAGGTTGTGACCGCGAATAACGGAAAAGCCGCCGTGGATGCGTTTGCGTCGTCTGCCGTGGATACTTTTGACTGTGTTCTTATGGATCTGATGATGCCGGTTATGAGCGGTTATGAGGCAGTCCGTGTGATTCGCGGCCTTGACCGTCCGGATGCAAAGACGGTGCCTGTCATAGCGCTGTCGGCGAATGCCTTTGAAGAGGATGTCGCAATGGCCAAGGACGCCGGGATGAATGAACATTTGGCGAAGCCGGTGGATATGGAAAAGATGTTTGAAACTATGCGGAGGCTGGTGAATAATTGAAGAAGGCTGTGATGATTGAAAATGTGACGGCAAAGAAGGAGGCTGCGGCACTTGGGCGCGGCCTCTTTCTTTATAATGGGGCGTTAGTTCAACTTGACTATATTACTTTACTTTGATAAAATGATAACATTATTACAAGAATTTAGTTCGGAACATAGTTTATAATTGGAAACGGAGGGAAGAAAATGGAGCGGTTAAGGGTAGGAAAGCCGTCCGGCAGGGAAGAGATGCGTTATGCGCTTGAGGCGGCGCTTCTGTTGGGATTCCAGTCGGAGACGGCGGTTTTTCCGGTTGCTTCTCCTGACGGAGAGATCAGGATTCCGGGGACGGAGGATGAGTTGGCCGGGCTTTGGAAGCTTGAGGATTCCGTGATACCGGAAGGGTATCTTCCGGCAGAGAAGAAGGGACCGGTATTTGATCTGGATTTCAGAAAAGAGAAGGGACTTGAGTATCTATTTTCGAAAGGTTTGTTTTTACAGGATGAAGATGCCGATATGCTTCCGGATAAGCTGGCTGTGAAGCTTGTGCTCCCGGATGACGCGGATGAGTGGATGCTTATGGCGGCGTGCAATATCGCGTTTCGCTTCGGGATGGAGACGACGGCTTATGAGGGAGGAATACTTGCGCCGGAGGGGTATGAGGGCAATGCGGTTGTATTTTCCTTCGCAGAGCAGGCAGAAGTCACTTATCAGGAGACGTCCGGCGCAGTACGGGTACATATCGCCGGAAAGGGAAAGGAGCTTTTGGAGCTTTCGAATCTTCTCTGTGAGAAATTCCCCCTCGCAGACGGCATATGGAAGAGCTGGAGGGATGTTCTTCTTGACTGGACCGATGATTTTGCCATGCGGGGTGCAGACGGCCAGCTTGCTTATCTTTCCGCGCTCTCCGGTAAGAAAGAGGGATTAGCGTTATATGGGGCTTTGGAGATCAGCGAAGAGCAGAAAAAGCATTTTCCGGAAGCGCAGATCTATAGTTATAAGTCTGGTAAGAAGATATACGAGAAGAATTACGAATTTCCCTGGGAGGCGGATATCTTTGAACAGGTTCTCAGGGAAGAGATCTACCCGAAGCTTGAGCAGGGAGACAGGATAAGGGTTGAAGGTGCGGTCAGCGAAGATTATGCGGTGCGGGAGAAGATCTCTGAACGTATCCGGAAGGAGGCAGGTTCATTCGGCGCCGAAGCAGAGGAAGTCCGGCTGATCTGCGCCTATAAGCAGGGATATTCCTGGATGGACGAGGTTGTGATCCCGGCGGTAAGGGGACAGAAGACAGATCAGATTGAGATATTTTTCAAACCATTCCTGCCGGAAGGAGAAACCCTGTGGCTCGATGAGAACGGGGCGACCCCGTCTTACCATAATCTGAAAGCAGACGACCCGGAGAGATGGTATGATCTTCCGATTCGATATCTGCAGGAATTGTATCCGATTCAGGATATTCTTACGGAGAAGTTATCTGTTCCGGAGGAAAAGGTGGTCTTCAAGGCTTACGAGGGTTCGGAAGAGCTGACTTATCTCTGCCGGGTGACAGATAAGGACGGCTGTGTCAGGGAGTTCAAGTATCTTGCCAGATATTCGGAACGGCCGTATCTTGACGAATACCCGAATCTTGGGAAGGTACATCCGGCGACAGGGTATATCAGAGTCCTTGTAAATGAAAAGGAAGTGTTGAATCGGAAGCTTACGACGGATCTGGAGCGTATCTGGGATATTTATCAGAGTCAGGTATTGCCGGAATGCCGCGCTTATATAGAAGAGAAGACAGAAGGGCAGGCTCATGCCGATATGCAGCCATTCTTTCAGAAGCTGGCTCTGGAGGTATGGGCAAGCGAGCCGGATTACCGGACAGGAAGCAGGGAAGATCTGATCTCTTCACTGGATGCGCTGCATGAGGATATGTACTTCGTCGGAAGCGATTACTTCAAGAATTACGGCGTCCGGACAGTAGATGAGATCTTTGACGCGCCGGGGCTGATCCTGCCCGAGATTCATAAGAGGGAAGGCGCGCCGCAGTTTCGGGTAACTCTGTATGAGCGGCAGAAGGAAGAGGCATGTATCCTGTGCCGTGAAAAAGAAGCAAGGGACGGTCAGGAGGTACTGGAGAAAGAACGGAACAGAGATCAGATATCACTTAAGATTTCAAGGATTACCTGTAAAGACGGGAAACTGCTTCTTGAGATTCCGGTGAAGGGGGCGGCAGAGGATGTTGTCTGTGCCTATGCGAAGCTTTTTTCGGAAGGAATCCTTTCCGGCAGCCGGGAGATCGGCGGCTGTTATGAGATACACTTTACAGGGGAATCGGGCGGCAGTTATGAGGCAGCCGTACCTTCGAAGACGCCGGTTCCGGAGCGGAGTATTACGGAAATCAACCTTCATGAGAAGGAACTGATCGGATATGAGACATGTCTTGAGGTGATAGAGGAGCTCAAAGGTGTGAAAGGTATCAGGATATTTGAGACTGCCAGGTCTTATCAGGGGCGGAAGCTTTACGGTATCTGGATTCTGCCGCATTATGAGGGGTATCTTTCCATGACGAAGCGATTAAGCCGATGTCCAAGCGAGATCATTAACGCGAGGCACCATGCCAATGAAGTGTCCAGTACGAACGCCGCGTTTATCCTGCTTAAGAAACTTTTGACAGAGGACATTTATAAGGAGCTTCCGCAGAAGCTTAATCTGGTGCTTGTCCCGATGGAGAATGTGGACGGAGCGGCGATCCATTATGAACTCCAGAAGGAGCATCCATACTGGAAGTTCCATGTGGCAAGATTTAATGCTATAGGGAAGGAGTTCTATCATGACCATTTCCGGCAGGATACGATACACAGGGAAGCGATGGGACTGACCCGGCTCTTCGACAAATATATTCCGGACATGATCGTGGACAATCACGGGGTGCCGAGCCATGAGTGGGAGCAGCAGTTCTCCGGTTACACTTCGCCGTCCTATAAGGGCTTCTGGCTCCCGAGATCTCTGCTGTACGGATACTTCTGGTACGTAACGGATTCGGAATATAAGGATAATTATCCGGTTAATAAGAAGATGGAGGATGTGATCGCGGATAAGATTGCAGAGGACTCGGAGATGGCGGCGTGGAACAGGGAGTGGAGCGCGCAGTTTGAGAAATATGCTCATGCATGGATGCCGAAGCTGTTCCCTGCAGACTACTATAAAGATATGATCAACTACTGGATACCGTTTGCGTTTGATAAAAACCACAGGTATCCGTCCATTCGTTTTCCGTGGATCACGACGGTGGCGTATACCAGCGAGGTTGCGGATGAGACGGCGCAGGGAGAGTACCTGAATCTGTGCGCGAGAGCGCATGTGGCCCACGATGAAGCGACGCTTCAGATGCTGATGGATGCGGTGCATATAAGAAGATGCCGCTTTATGTGCCGTGACGGAGAGATCTTTGCCGAATATTTGCGATTAAGGCCGATGATCGTAGAGGGTTCGGAGAAAAGATAAATTATAGTTTACCTAGAAGGAGGAAATTTATATGGAACTGATTAAATTACTGGGTGTTGTGATCGTAATTGTCGGATTTGCGCTTAAGCTGGATTCAATCCTGATCATTTTCCTGGCGCTTATCACTACGGGGATTGTAGGAGGCCTTGGAGTCGGCGGCCTCTTAGAGACCATCGGAGTGAATTTTGTGGCAAACAGAAGTATGGCGATCTTTATTATGATTCTTCTGATTACCGGTGTTCTGGAGAGGAACGGCCTTAGAGAAGCGGCTACCGACCTGATCAAGAAGGTAAAGGGAGCTACTGCCGGTAAGGTTGTGGCGGCATATGGTATCATGCGAGGCGCTTTTGGAGCATTTAACGTAGGCTTCGGAGGTGTTGCCGGCTTCGTCCGTCCGGTTGTCCTTCCGATGGCGGAGGCTGCGGTTAAGAATCAGGGGCATGAGGCGAAGGAAGAGCATGTGGAAGATATCAAGGGAATGGCGTCCGCGATGGAGAATATCACATGGTTCTTCTGGCAGGTACTTTTCGTAGGCGGCTCCGGCGGTATTCTGGTACAGAGTACCCTGGCTTCCCTCGGCTATGAGGTAGAGCTTATAGAGCTTGCCGCGGCAGAGATACCGGTTGCGATCTTTGCTCTTATCGTCGGCTGTTCCGTGACGATTATGACAGATAAGAAACTTACGAAGAAGTACTACGGTGACAAATAAGCAGGGGGTGTGAGAATATGGCTAACTTAAAATTTATACAGGTAAATGAAGTATTAGGCGCGAACCTGCTGAATATGGTGTGGGTGATCATAGGCCTTATCGCGATCTACGCAGGAGTGAAAAACCTGCTTGATAACGAGAATCCGTCCAGATACGGCACGGCTCTTTTCTGGTGTTCCTTCGGTGTTGTGTGCGGTTTCGGTACATGGCTTCCGGCAAAGCTTTCCGGCGTCCTTGTTATCATTATGTGTCTGCCTCCGATCTTCAAGAAGGTGAAGGTAGGAAAGGTAGATACACCATCTAAAGAGCATACGATTGAGCAGTATCAGAAGGTAGGAATGAAGATATTCTTCCCGGCGGTCTGCGTAGGTATCTTTTCACTTTTGTTTGCGTTTTTCAGTAATTTGAGTTCTATGGTAGCCGTTACGCTTGGAGTAATCGTGGCGATGATCATTCTGATGGCCTACAACCCGGGCGAGAATAAACCGGCTGTATTTTTGAAAGAATCCGAGAGATTCCTTTCCATCATGGGACCTTTATGTATGCTTCCGCAGCTTCTGGGCTGTCTTGGCGGCGTATTTACGGCGGCAGGCGTCGGAGATGTTGTTGCAAGTATCGTGGAGAAGATCGTTCCGAAGGGAAATGTGAATGTCGGTATCATCGTATTTGCTATAGGTATGGCGATATTTACCATGATCATGGGAAATGCGTTCGCGGCGATTACGGTCATCACGGTTGGTATCGGCGGACCTTTCGTTCTGGCATACGGCGCCGACCCGGTAACCATCGGCATGCTTGCTCTTACCTGTGGTTACTGTGGTACTTTATGTACGCCGATGGCGGCGAACTTCAACATCGTTCCGGTGGCGATCCTGAATATGAAAGACCGCTGGGGCGTTATCAAGAAGCAGGTCCTTGTGGCGGTTATCATGCTGGTATTCCAGATCTGCTATATGATTATATTCAAATAAGCATCCCGTAGAAGTACTGGTACATCATTAATGCCAAAGCAGTACTAGACGGGACGGTAAAGCAGGGAATGAGGAAAAGATGACACGTAATATGGAGCGTGGCGCAAGAATTGTGATAGAAGAGTGGATGCGGGTAAAGAAATGGGATAAGCTTCTGATCGTTACGACGAAGGAACACCTGGAGGAGTCAAGGGCTCTTAGAAAATATGCGGTAAGAAAAGTACATTCCGTAAGCTCTTTGGTCGTGGAAGATATGGGAAGGCATGTAGGCGTCTTTTTTGATATGAACGAGGAAGTGTTCGACCCATATACTGCCGTAATCGCGGCTACGGATTACTCTCTTGTAACGACGAAGGCGGCTAAGCGCGCCATACAGAAGCATAAAAAATTCCTGTCACTTCCGCTGTCTACGAACGACGGAAGATCATTGCTGGAATACGAATTCCTGATGATGGATACGAAGAAGAGCCGTCTGATGGCGAAGGTGATTATGAAATATCTCAGACACAGTACGGTCATCCATATAACGACTCCGGCGGGGACGGATCTGAAGGTATATAAAGAAAAACGTAATCCCGGATTCTTCAATGGCGTGATCAAGGACGGCAAGGGATACTCGTCGGCGAGTATCGAGGTGTATGTCTCCATCGAAGAGACAAAGACGGAAGGCGTTCTCGTGCTGGACGGTTCTCTGGGATATATCGGCAGAGCTCAGGAACCCACGAAGATTCTGTTTGAGAAGGGCAGGATAACGGAGATTGAAGGGACGCCTACCGGAGAACGGCTGCAAAAGTATATGGAGGATTACAGGGATGAACGGATCTATATAGGAGGAGAATTTGGAATCGGCCTGAACTCTTACTCCAAGTGTCTGGGAAACTGCTATATCGAAGATGAATCGGCATATGGAACCTTCCATATCGGACTCGGCAGGAATCTGGCCCTCGGCGGACAGCAGAATGCCAACGGGCATTTTGACCTTGTGTGTCTGGAACCGGATATCTATACGGATAACAGACAGATCATGCAGCAGGGGAAGATCATTATACCAGAACCGGTGGTATATTAAATTCAGTGTAAGAAAAGGTTGGATGTGTTATTGCTGTAAATGGCAATACATGTGGTATATTAAATTCAGTATAAGAAAAGCAGATGGTTGGTAAATAAACAATAATGAGTGAGAAGGAGGTTATGAAACATGAAAGTATTAGTAACTGGGTTCGACCCTTTCGGAGGAGAACCGGTAAATCCGGCCTTTGAAGCCGTGAAGATGCTTCCCGATGAGATCGCGGGAGCAGAGATCATTAAGCTTGAGATACCGACGGTATTCTCAAAATGCGGTCCGGCAGTAGAAGAGGGCATCAAGAAATACGAACCGGATATTGTCATTAACGTAGGACAGGCAGGCGGCCGTTCCTGTGTAACGATCGAACAGGTGGCGGTGAATCTGGCGGAGGCGCGTATTCCCGATAATGACGGGGAACAGCCGTCGGACGAACCCGTACAGAAAGATGGGGCGCCGGCATATTATGCGACCATTCCGGTGAAAGCGATCGTCAAGAATATCCGGGATCATGGAATACCGTGTCATATTTCCTACACGGCGGGGACGTATGTGTGCAACTGCATCATGTACAATGTACTTCATATGGCGGCTACGAAGTATACCAATATCCGGGCAGGATTTATCCATGTACCTTTTGCCGCGCAGCAGGCGGTTGAGAAGCCGAACGGGACGCCGTTCATGTCGCTGGAGATGATTGCAAAATCTCTGGAATACGCGATAGAAGCGACGGTAAAGAACGAACAAGATATTGCGGGGATAATGGGAGAGACTCATTAGATTATGAAATAAGATTATGAAGCAGCATTGCCGGTTTTTTGAAATCGGCAATGCTGCTTTTTCAGAGAAGGACGCGGAGGAACTGGAGGCAGAGTATGCGGTATCACCTTATGCCAGGTCGTTATATGAAGCTAAGAATCCATATATCGGAGATGCACCGGCCGATGAGAGGCTGATAGAGAGTATCGGAGTATTTCCGGATATGAAGCGGACGATGGAGCTTATGACGGAAGAAGAACCGTACGTTCTCAAGATTCATTTCGAAGAACCGCCGCAGAATGAGGTGAGTTTCCATGAAGAGATGGAGAAGAAAGCAATCCTACTTCTGTGCCTTATTGATAATGCAAGCCAGGTAGAGTGGACGTATCCTATAGAGAATGGCGAGGGTCAGCGGGAGCGGCGGTTTTACTGCGGCAGAGAACAGGCGGCGGGACGGCTGGGATTAGATAAGATCGAGGATATGGAAAGATTCGCAGAATCAGCAGACGGTGTACAGAATTTGCTGACAGAGTATATTCCGTATATTTATCCGGAAATCTCGGCGAATAATATCGGACTTGGGGTCGAGGGGGCATACATGTCTCCGGAGGGGCAGTTTTACCAATACATAGCCTATGTTGTCGGACGGCTGCCGGGAGAAAGATATGATCAGGTGTTCCAGGTACTGGCTGATGAAGAGGATGTTACGATCGAAGACGTGGAGGAGGCACTCTCTGAGGGCGGGGTCTCAGAGAAGATTTATGTTTTGAGGTGACTAAGGAATTGTGAATAAATAACTATGCGGCGGTTCAGATCAGAAGGGAACCGCCGCTTTATATTTTTGAAGTGTGCTTTTAAAGAGGAAAGTGTCAAACCACTGCCTCAAAAATAGTTTTATCTTTTATCTGGATTCGTTTAATGCCTGTCTGTTTATTTTGATTAAAATTAAAGCTGATCAGATATCCTTTTTTTGCATGGTAAAGATCAAGATAATCTGCAAGTTGTTCTTCTCCTCTTTTGTTGTATTCTTGTCCATGCCAAATCTTCAGTTCCACGATATGCTGATGGCCGCAGTAGTCAATAATCAAATCGGTACGCCGGTTTGTCCGGGTCTTTGCTTCAATGTAGTAGTTTCCTGCCCCGTTAATGATTGGTTTTATATACAAAAGGAAAAGGCAGCGGCCATTGTCTTCCAGAAACTTTTCGTTTGATTCGCCAAAGATTTCCTGATAATAACTTGCGAATTTCTGGATTATCAGTTCCATATTCAGATGTCCGTCTGTTATGAATTGATTTTTTTCAGCGGCGGCATTTTGTGCAAATTCGCTGTGTCTTGATCTTTCAGCCAGAAAACCATTATAAAGCCGTGTTTCAAATATACGGTTTGAAACCTGTACAATATGATTTATAACCGTTACAAAACCGAACATGACAGCCATACGGATTCCCATATTTCCTGGGATGTACTCAATCACACTTCCATGCAGAAGCAGTTCCTGCAGCATTTGTTTTAAGTCGGGGTAATCAATCAACTTGTTATCCAGCGACTCAAATAAGGTGTTTTCTTCTGCCAGCAGCATACGGACGGCAGACAAAAAACCGTCTTTTGTCCATGCTTCGCTTTTCCCGGGGAAATGAACACTTCCCGCGACTTTCTCATCCATTAGTTTGCAGATACGGGATACGAGAAAGGGATATCCTGATGTATAGTCGTAAATCATTCCGGCAATTATCTCTATGTCCATTCCTGTATGGTAATCCTGTTCATAATCGGCCAGCATACCGGCAATCCCAGTTTCTGTTAAGCTCAAATCAATATCAAAATCTGCGGCAATGTTCCAGGGGCTGTTCATCTTATGTTCTTCTACAAACTTATTTTTTAAGTTTTTAATATCATACACTCCGGCCAAAACAACGGATTTAAAGATTGGTTTTTTGTCTCTGCTGATATAATATCCCCGCAGTTGCGCAAGAAAATCAATAAATACCTGGTAATTGGAGGCGCTGTCAGTCTCATCGATCAGCAGGATTATTTTTTGAGCCGAGAGACCGCACCATTTGCTCAGACAACGGAATAGAATAGAAAGCCTGTCATTTGGCACAGAGTTATTTGCCATCTGTTCCAATTGGCCGCGGATAATGGGCGAAATAGAATTTGAACTGACAGAACCCAAAATTTCCGTACAAAAGTTTTCTACAAAATCTTTTTCGGTCTGAAAGTCTGCGGCGCTGAAGGTCTGAAAATCAAGACTGATTACAATATATTCTTTTTGTAAAAGCCGCTCCAATGCATGAAGTGTCGTTGTTTTGCCGTATTGCCGTGCACGGTTTATGGTAAAATACAGTCCTTTATCCACCATGGATTTTATCTGATTTAATTTTTCATCCATATTTACCATATAATGGAGTTCCGGTATGCATGCGGCGCTGACATTAAATATTCTGCCCATATAGGTTCTCTCTTTCACGACTTTGTTTTACGGTAATATTTGTTATTTAGAAGTATACAGAAAAAAGAAGATAAAAGCAAGAATGTTATAAAAATATACGGTTTCGCTGCAGCAGGCTTTTGAAATCAGAACTGTCTTTATTCTTGTTTTAGGATCAGAGCCATGATAGAATGTTTGTAATCAAGAGGTCAAAGGGGTGTATCCTGTGGGAAATTATGTGAATATTGGTAATGCGGGTTTTGCGGCTGCGGTTCGGGAGACTTATGTGGATAAAACAGAATTGATTGCATTTATCAATAGTACATTGGAAACGAAGCGGAAACTTACCTGTGTCAGCAGACCGCGCCGATTTTCTAAGGAATGGGGCTGAAAACGGTCTTAACCGACAGCCCCATTTGTTTTATAAATACAAAGAATTGCCTACGAAGCAGAAACAGATTTTCGAAGAGCATTTTCGACAAAGCTGTTCAGAGACATCTGGTGTGATGTGGCACAGACAACTAGTTGCCTGTGAAGCTCCGGGGAGATGCGGATATTGAAACTACCTTTGTAAGCTTTTTCTGGTTCCCTGCCCTCTGCTTTACAGGCTTCCAGATAATCTTCAATTGCATTGTGAAAGTCGGTAATAAGGTCTGTGGAATTTTCTCCTTCGTAGGAGATCAGAGAACGAATTCCCATGACTTTTCCAAAAAATAAATTATCTTCTTCTGAAAATTCAACACTTCCAATATAACCTTTATATTCAATGGTATTATTCATATGAGTCCCTCCTGTTCTAGAATTTCCAGTAATTGTTTGATCTGGTAAGCTTTCAGCTCTTTTCGTGGATGTGGCTTATGAAGTAAAATGTTTCCATGATTTTCATTTACAAATACTACACGGGAACCGCTCGTTTTTCCTTTATTGCTGCGTACGTAATCAAGATAATTCAACAACGTTTCTGCATCATTAAAAGTAAAATCTTTTGGTTTTGATTTGAGTTGCCGTATTAGTTTTTCTTTCTGACCCACCTGTATTCCTCCATTTAATATTATTATACATTATAGAATTAAAATTGCAACTGAAAATAGTTACAGAATAGCGGCAAATCTCTTGTTTTGTGATAGAAGCCATGATAAAATGTCTGCAATCGGGAGATCAAAGGGGTGTTTACCGTACAGAAGAAGGAAGTATAGGATGACAATAATGAACTGTGAAAGAATTAATGATTGGAATAGGAATCAGATTAATGAATTTATCAGGCAACAGTGGTATACGACAACAATGATCATCCGCGGTAAAGAAATCGATATGACTAAAACGGAAGGTTTTTATGTCAGAGAAGGGGAGAATATTGTTGGTCTGATAACATATATCGTTTACGGCAGTGTATTGGAAATCCTGTCTCTTGACAGCCTGAGGAAAAATCAAGGGATTGGAACGAAACTTGTAGAGACTGTTATTGAAGAGGCTAAAGATAGAAAACTTCAAAAGATTGTACTTATCACAACAAATGATAATATCAATGCGATCAGATTTTACCAAAAAAGAGGATTTGATATGGCGAATCTGTTTCGTGATGCTGTCACGGCGGCAAGAAAGAAAAAGTCTGAGATTCCTTTGATTGGTGAAAATTCCATACCGTTACGACATGAGATTGAATTTGAGTTAGTTTTTGACTAGTGTACTGACGCGTTCATCTTTGAGTGGTAATACATAGCAGGATAGGAAGAGGGGAGAAGATAAATGACAGCTAGTTTCCATATTGTCCGGATACAGAATGATGATCAAAAGTCACTTTTTACAAGAGGAGTTCTTGAAAAGCTGCCTGAATGGTTTGGGAATAAGAAAGCTATTGATGAATATGTAGAAAGAGTTAGAGAATACCCATATTGGGCTGCATTAGACAGCGAAGGAAAAGGTATTGGTTTTTTCTCCGTAAAAACACATTATCAATATACCGGAGAAATATATGTATGTGGCGTGCTTAAGGAATATCAACATAAGGGGGTAGGAAAGGCTCTTTACTATAACGTTGAAAATTATTTCATGCAAAAAAGATGTCAATATGTGATTGTTAAGACATTGAGTGATACAGTTGAATTCAAACCGTATCAACGAACACGTAAATTCTATAAAAGTGTTGGATTCAATCCGCTTATTACTCTTACAGAAATGTGGGATGAGGAAAATCCTTGTCTAATTATGTTGAAATTACTTGAGCAGTAAAATAGTAACAGAAGGAGAGAGGATAAATTGATGGAGATAAATACTGAAAGACTTATTTTAAAACCGTTAGGTACAGAATATTTGGAAAGTGTGCATGAATATTCTTCGGATCTGGAGAATACGAGATACATGATCAATCTGCCCAACGAGACGTTAGAAGAAACCAGAGATTTTCTTCAGAAGGCAGAAAATGAATGGCAATGTGATACACCGTCATTTTACGAATTTGCAATCATTTATCAAGATCAGCAGGTCGGCGCGGTGAGTATATGTTTAGAGGATGAGTCGTCAGGCGAGCTTGGCTGGATACTGAATAAAAAGTATTGGAGACAGGGAATTGCATATGAGGCGGCGTCGGCATTGATGAATTATGCAGTGAGAGAGCTTGGAATCAGGCATTTTATTGCTCATTGCGATTCGGAAAATGCAGGGTCATATAGAATTATGGAGAAGCTGGGAATGTCAAGGACAAGCGCCCAGGGAGGCAGAAGAAACAAAGCGTCGGATGAAGAAAGAACAGAATATCAGTACGAAGTCTATATTGGCATGAAGATAGAGATGCATGTCCATACCAGTGAAGGAAGCCCCTGTGCAAAGGCAGACGCGGAAAGTATCGTGAGGGCATACAGTGAGGCGGGATATGACGCTGTTGTCATTACCAATCACTTTGACAGCGTGCTGTTGAAGGAATTTGGCTCCACCGATCATGAGAGGATTGAGAGATATTTACTGGGTTACAGGAAAGCAAAAGCATTAGAAATACAATATGGAATAAAGGTTATGCTCGGCGTGGAGATACGTTTGGAACCGAATGAGGAGGATTTTCTGATTTATGGAATCGGCGAGGAGTTTTTGTTTCATCATCCTGATTTATGCTTTATGGATCAGCAGTCGGTTTATGAGCTGTGCCATTCATATGGCGCAGTGTTTTATCAGGCGCATCCGTTCAGAGAACCTTGTATGCCCCGCAATCCGGAGTTTTTGGATGGTGTGGAATTTAATCAGCGCCCGGGCAGCGGAAATAACAATGAAAGGTTGTCTGATTGGGTGAAGGATTATCCTTGGTTGAAGTTTATCTCCGGCAGTGACTGCCACGATCTGGATCAGGTGGGATTTGGAGGGATTGAGACTAATCGACCGGTAGATGATATTAAGGAGCTGGCAGAAATTTTGCGGACTGAACAGGTAAAGCTTGTCATTTCCTGAGAAACCCGCAGACATGTCTCTGATGCAGTGTTTCATCGGTAATTATAGCATGAGTATTATCTGTCTGTGCTGCAAAGGACCATAACAGAACCATTCAGGATTTATCCATGTACCTTTTGCCGCACAGCGGGCGGTTGAGAAGCCGAACGGTACGCCGTTCATGTTGCCGGCAATGCTGCTTTATAAGCTAATAGTATTACTAAAATGAAGAGTTGAAGCATACAATGAAAAAAGACTGTATGAAGAATAGGGGTTCTTCCGTGAAATTTTTGTTATTTCTGACAGACTTTATCGTGCCGTTGGTGATTTTCGTTATTGTAAGTTATGGAATTTTGATGGAGGTAAACGTATATGATACATTCATCAAGGGAGCGAAGAGCGGTTTTTTTACAGTCATTAAGATTATGCCGACCTTAGTGGGACTCATGGTGGCAGTAGGAATACTCAGGGCTTCGGGCTTCCTTGATTTTTTGTCGAAGTTATTGGGAAATGTTACGGAAGGGCTGGGCTTTCCGGGAGAATTGATGCCGCTTACAGTCGTAAAGATGTTCTCATCGTCGGCGGCTACAGGACTTTTGCTGGACCTTTTCAAAGAATATGGGACGGATTCGTATATAGGCTTGATCGGGTCAATCAGTATGTCTTGTACAGAGACGATTTTCTATACAATGAGCGTTTACTTTATGACGGCGAAGGTGACGAAGACGAGATATACATTGACTGGCGCGTTGCTTGCAACTCTTGCAGGACTTGCAGCAAGCGTAGTCTTAGCAGGAATGATGGTACGTTAGAAAAACTAAAAACAGCACAAAGGATGTGGAAGGAAGTCCTTTTCACATCTCTTTATGCCGTACGGATACTTTATTCCTGTGAGCAACAAGCCAAAAGGGCATGTTTGTATGCACATTTGACTGTGTGAATATCAATGGTTTATGTTTTGCAGCACTTTATTTTCGCCATCTTCCTTTGTCCTGAGGATTCTTCCATATATTGAGGGCGGCTACAATTCCGACAATGTATAGAATGCTGATGAGAATCGTCGGATTGTCCTGTAGAAGATATGTAACTGCAACGATGGCGGCTAAAGAGATCAAC
This sequence comes from uncultured Dorea sp., assembly GCA_947564705.1. Classification (GTDB taxonomy): domain Bacteria; phylum Bacillota; class Clostridia; order Lachnospirales; family Lachnospiraceae; genus Sporofaciens. The sequence goes on from CANODD010000008.1 coordinate 19,446, forward strand.
AGCTGAAAAGCTGTCAGGAGTCTCTTCTGTTTTGTTTCTTTCGCCTGTTGTAAGAATTCTAATCTTCGCTGTTCAAGAGCAAGGTATTCCATCAAATCCTCGTCTTTGATGCGGGAAAGGATTAATTTATCCCGGGATTCCTCTTCATCGACCGAACGGAATTGGAAGATGGATCTTTTTGGACGTTCTTCATCTGCAAAATGGTATTCTTCGTCAGGGTCATCGTCATAGTATTTCGAGTTTGATACCGGTCGTGAAGATTGACGGTGCGATGTTGCTTTTTCCCTTGCAGTATCGTAAGAGGTTGACGCTTCAGAAGTATAAGCGGTACTATCAGGGGTGGGTGAGTCTGCCGTAAAATCAGTTATGTCGGGACTGCCGGCAGCAGGATTTTTAACAGCAGCTTCTGAGTCGGCTGTAACAGAAGCATCAATGACGTCATTAGAATCATGAGCGGCAGCCGCAGATGTAGGCGCGGCGGAATCATTTGCCGTGGTATCAACAACAGCGTTTGTAATTGGGACAATCTTATTCTCATCTGAGGCGCTTTTGGTTTCGCCGCCGGATAGTTCTGGTTTATCGGCCGTTATCCCTTCTTTTGTCAGGTTTAATTCAGTGGACACAAATACTCCCTCCTTTTGTGTTTCGTGTGTACTTGAAAATGTTCCGCAAGTAATGTTTGAAATGATCTCGAATCTCCCCTTATGATTTAATATTCGAGAATGAATCATCTTCTCTATCATAACAATTTTCGACACAAAATTCAAGAAATCTCATGTAATATATTCCAAAGAAAGAGAAAAGAATCCGTTCTTGTAGAAAGTTGGGTGGATTTATGCTATACTAACCACATTCGGAAGCGGCGTACGGACGGCGGAAATGACTTTCTATAATAAATAATAAGAAGGGTAGGAAGGGTGAGAAGATGATGGATAGATGTATGGGATATAAACAGATCAAGGGAGGAGCCTTTATTTACATAGTCCGGATGGCGGGTGTAATTCTGGCCGCGGTTTTGTTTGGCTTATGGGGAGGCGGGACAGTATATGCTGCCGACGATATCGAACTGGATTTGACAAAGGGTGATATCGTGATCAGCACGGACGGATATACGCAGGATGACAGCAGTGAAAAAGAGGGGCCCGGAAGCGACGGGAGCTATATTATAACCAGCGGCGGGAAAGAGACGGACCATGTGGTTACTGTAGTGAGCGGGAAAAAGCATTCTATCACATTCAATAAGGTTAGGATTAACACGAATACAGGCAGCGGATATAATCCGCTTTATATAGCGTCGATTGCCAAGGTAAGTCTTACGCTGAGGGGAGAGAATATATTAACATCCAAGGAGTATGCAGGTATTGCGGTACCGGAAGGCGCCAGCCTGCAGATTCAGGCACAGAGCGGAGGGACGCTGGAGGCTTGGGCTTCTGTACCTTCTTCCGGCGCCGGGATAGGGGGAACACTGAAAAATAATAAAGGCAAAGAAGAAAAGAATGGTAATTGCGGAACGATTGAGGTTAAGAGCGGTGTAATAACTACCACCAGCATTGGAGGAGTCGCGGGTTCTGCCGCCAGTGGTTCATTTATCTCCGGAGACGGCGGGACAGCATGGATTGATGCCGGAAGCATGAATGCAGATATGAAAGAATTTAAATCTGGCGTTGTTTTTGCAGGAAATGACGGACATGTATACGGTAGTTATGCGATAAAGAAAGAAGATATGAAAGTTCCTTCCGGTAAGACGCTTACGATAGACAGTGGTAAGACGCTGGAGATTCCGAAGAAATATCCTCTGACTTTGGAAGGGAATTTGATGAATAACGGAACTTTGAGAATCGGAGGAAAGGACAGTCTGGCCGGCGACGGATGGATAGGAGGCGACGGGGAATTCTATATTCTCTGCGGTCTTACAGAGGATATGTTTGAAGTACCAGATAAGGTATTGTATGGTACCGGAGAGGATCATACGGAGTATGTGAAGAAATATGTTAAGGAGAGTATAAAAGCAGAGGGGACGGCGGTAGTCAAGAACCGGATATTTACCAGAAGCGGAGAGACTGACTGGGGGATGGAGTTTGAACCGTCCAAAGTCGTAGAGAAAGGGACTTATACGGTTATATTTACAGACCCTGAGGATGAATCGAATCAGGTCAAGAAGAGCTTTGAAGTTCTGGATGCAGGAGAGATGACGGGAATCGTACTGACGGCGCCGCCTGAGAAGACGCAATATATCTATGAAGAACGGTTTAATAAGAAGGGAATGGTGGTCAAGGCTACATACAGTTCGGGAGCAGAAAAGGTATTGGAGAATAGTAAGATCAGGATGAAAGATGGCAGACTGAGCGTGGGACAGACCTCCGTTACTTTGTTATATAAGGAAGACGGCAAAGAGGCAACCTGCTCTGTAGAGATAACAGTGTCGCCGAAAGAGATAGACGCTTCGAAGATTAACTGGGAGGAAAAGACGGTGACGTCATTTGAATATGACGGGACGGAGAAGACTTTGGATTTCCGTGCCGATTTGCCGGATGGCGTGAGGGTAGCGATCGGAGGAAACAGCAGTGCAACGAATGCGGGAGATTACGCAGTTACAATTGATTTTTTCCTGGAAGAAGATTATGCAGTGAATTATGTGCTGGCGGGAAATACGACAATATCGACGCAGTGGAGTATTGCTCCTCAGAAGCTTGAGTGGGATACGAGTGGATTGGAAGCATACGGGAATATGCGGGACAACGAAGCATATATTTATGGGGAGTTGGGAGTCAAAGGAATTCTCCCTGCTGATGCAGGAGAAGGGAAATTACGTACAAGTTTCCAGGCGGATGAGTTGACGGGCAGTCATGAGAATAAAGAAGGAGACAACGAGGATGTTAAGCTTGTGTGGACGGATCCGTATAAGATACCGGATCTCGGAATGAGTGAACTGTCTAAAAATTATTCTCTTCCTGAAGAATTACCAACGGTTTCAGGGATCATCAATGATGTGAAACAAATAACGGTCGCAAAAGAAGCGCTTGCGAAGGAAGGGATTACATATAGGATGGATATGGAGAAGGGGATTTCCAAAGTTCCGGAGGGGTTAGAGAGCCATCCGAATCTGGATATGCCGGGTGAGATAGAAAAGAGCCTGATCAAAGCCGTGATGAAGGAAGGAATCCGTCAAACTTATATAGATGTCCATGATCTTACTTTATTGGAAAAGAAAACCGGCGCTTCAAAGTGGGAAAAAGTTGAGACGGAATCCATTCCCGCAGAAGGGCTTACGGTTACAGTGCCTTATCCTGACGGAATTACAAGGAAGACTTATGACGGTGTAGTAGCATATATGTATCCTTGTGATTTAGAATGGGAAGAGGCCGGAAAGATTATCTATCCGGAAGTGACTGAAACAAAGAAGGGAATCCGTTTTACTATACCGGTTTCCGGACCGGTTGCCATAGGATGGAAAGAAGCAAAGTAATCCCAGAACTCGTTTATTTCCGAGAGCAACGAGCCAAATGAGCATGTTTCCGTACACATCTTCGACTGCAGCATTGCAAGTTTGGTGTTCCGTTGCTTACAGAGAGGTCTTTGATTTATTGGTCAGTACAATACATTTTGTGCAATTATCCTTGGAAAACAGCGAAATTTATAAATTAATTGGAAATTTTGTCAATTTCCATTTATGGAATAATATGATAATATTTCAAAAAAATAGAAGGAGAGATTGTTATGAACAAAATGATTGTAGTATTTCAGAACCTGGACGACATTGTAAAGTTTGTACAAAAGGTAGAAAAATATCCGTATAACATGGATATGAAACGCGGCAAATATGTTGTTGACGCAAAATCTCTTTTGGGGCTTCTTAATCTTGGTGTTCAGAAAGAAATCGAATTGAATGTGTATGAGGAAGAGTGCGGAGCTCTTCGAAAGGATCTGGAGGAATTTGTTGCCGCATAAGCGAAGTTGTGTGTCTGCTGACCGTCGGTGTAGCGGGCTGTGTTCAGGACAGCAGGTATGCAGATATATGGATAGCGAGTGCTGTGTTTAAGAATTCATGCAATGATTTGCCAGATACTTGTATAATGGAACTTCCCGGCGTATAATGTGCGTTGGGGAGTTTTTTGATCTTGAAATATGTTTGTGAGGCTCATGTTAAATGATGAAGAATGCATATAGTAGTAAGTATTTATTTGATAATAAGGCATTGGTTTCTTTGATTCTTCCGTTGGTTGTGGAGCAGCTCCTGGCTGTTCTGGTGGGTATGGCAGATTCTATTATGATTGCGAGCGTAGGGGAGGCCGCGGTGTCGGGAGTTTCCCTGGTAGATCAGATCATGGTTTTGCTGATTAATATATTCGCGGCTTTGGCAACAGGGGGCGCGGTGGTTGCCGGACAATACCTGGGGCATAGGAGGCAGGAGCCGGCATGCGAGTCGGCCAATCAGCTGGTTTGGTTTACAACCCTATGCGCAGTAGTGATTACGGTTCTTGTGTATGCCGGGAAGTATGTGATCCTACATGGGATATTCGGGCGAATTGAGGATGATGTTATGCATCATGCTGATATATATCTGATTATTGTTGCGATGGCGATTCCGTTTATGGCGATGTATAATGCGGGAGCCGCCATATTCCGTGCTATGGGTAATTCCAAGGTATCCATGAATGTGTCGATTATTATGAACCTTATTAATGTAGGGGACTGGGAAAAACAGAGGTTGCGCGGAGCATTATGAAAAAGTACGCTGA
>CANODD010000009.1 GCA_947564705.1 uncultured Dorea sp.
AAAAAGGGCTGCCGTAAGATGAACTTCTTACGGCAGCTCTTTTACTATCCTACTTCTTTTTACTATTCTACTATATGTGGGAAGTAATTGTTTCATATATTTGACAGAAAGCGCCTTCAGGCATGTTTCAGGGGCTGGTTATGTACTTTGAGCAATGCATGAATCTTGTCCGTAGGATTCATGACTTTACCGATCGTAATATCATGATTCAGGGAATCGATGATCAGCGCGAGGAATTTGCTCATATCCGCGACTACAAAATATGGTTTCTCATAGGCCAAAGGAGGCAGGTAGGTCAGGTTCGTAGTAATCACGCGGTCGATATAGCCGTGTTCATAGTATTGGTCAAACATATCGAAACCTTCCGTAAACAGTCCGAATGTAGTGCAGACGAATACCCGGTTGGCGCCTCGTTCTTTGATCTGTCTTGCCACGTCCAACATACTTTCTCCGGATGAGATCATGTCGTCAACGATGATAATATCCTTTCCATGGACGTCGTCCCCCAGGAATTCGTGGGCGACGATTGGATTCTTTCCTTTCACAACAGTGGAATAATCGCGGCGTTTGTAGAACATTCCCATGTTCACACCGGTTACGTTGGAGAAATATATGGCGCGGTGCATGGCGCCTTCGTCCGGGCTTACCACCATCAGGTGCTCTTTGTCCACGATTAATTCAGGTTCGGCGCGCAGCAAAGCTTTGATGAACTGATAAGGAGGGTTAAAACTGTCGAATCCGTGGAGGGGAATCGAATTCTGTACCCTGGGATCATGGGCGTCAAAGGTAATGATGTTGTCTACGCCCATATCAATCAGCTCCTGGAGCGCCAGGGCACAGTCCAAAGACTCGCGTTTGGTACGTTTGTGCTGACGGCTCTCGTATAAAAAGGGCATGATTACATTCAGGCGGTATGCTTTCCCGTTGGCGGCTGAGATGATACGTTTTAAGTCTTGATAGTGATCGTCCGGGGACATGTGGTTCGGATGGCCGTTGACCGTGTAAGTCAGGCTGTAATTGCACACGTCGACCATGATAAACAGGTCTTTTCCGCGGATTGACTCGTCGATCAGCCCTTTGGCTTCCCCGGAACCAAAACGCGGACAGTGGCAGCCTACCAGATAGTTATCAAGCTGATAGCTGGAGAAAAGGGGGGATTTAAGGGATTCTTTTAAAGTATCCTGACGGAACCGGACGATATAGTCGTTCACTTTCTGTCCCAGCTCTTTGCAGGAGTCTAAGGCGGCGATTTTTAATGGCGCTACCGGAAGCGCTGTTTCCATGAGTTTAATATTCGGCATATAGTTCTCCTAATAATAGTGATTGTTTAATCTTGCAATATCTTCTAGAATATTTATATCACTATCAGGGGGAAGCGGTCAACCCTAAGATTTCATTCCGGCGCAGATATGAAAAGTAGGCGCGTATGAGTAGAACTTTTAATGGGTATATGGTATACTGATTCTAGTATTCCACTGGTTTCTGGCCGGGTGGGTGGTTTGGAGGACAGGTGAGACATGAGTTCAGGGAAGCATGAACATATGATAAAGAGAGTGCTGCCGGGCAGTATCGCAGAGGAATTAGGGATTGAGGCGGGAGATATGCTGATCTCCGTCAATGACTGTGAGATAGAGGATGTATTTGATTATCATTTCTATGTCAATGATGAGGAATTGGTACTTCTGATCAGGAAACCGGACGGTGAGGAATGGGAGCTTGAGATCGAGAAAGAGTATGAGGAGGATCTGGGGATTGAATTCGAGCAGGGATTGATGGACGAGTACCGCTCCTGCAGAAATCATTGTATGTTCTGCTTCATTGACCAGATGCCTGGGGGGATGCGGGATACCCTGTATTTTAAGGACGATGATTCCAGGCTTTCTTTCCTCCAGGGAAATTATGTCACGCTGACGAATATGAGCGATCATGACATTGACCGGATCGTGAATTATCATCTGGAACCGATTAATATATCCTTTCACACGACGAATCCCGAGCTTCGTTGTAAGATGCTTCATAACCGGTTTGCGGGGGAGGCTCTTAAGAAGGTGGACAGGCTCTGTGAGGGCGGTATTCAGATGAACGGACAGATCGTGCTGTGTAAAGGGATTAACGACGGAGAAGAGCTGGAGCGAAGTATTCGTGATCTGGTAAGATATATCCCGTGCCTGCAGAGTGTCTCGGTGGTCCCGGTAGGACTTACGAAGTATCGGGAAGGATTGTATCCGTTGGAACCTTTTCAGAGGGAGGACGCAAAGAAGGTACTTCAGATTGTCCACAGGTGGCAGGAGAAGCTTTACAGGGAATATGGGACGCATTTTATCCATGCCGGGGACGAGTGGTATATCCTCGCGGGAGAAGAGATGCCGGAGGAGGAACGTTATGACGGATATCTGCAGCTGGAAAATGGGGTAGGAATGCTTCGGCTGCTTGAGGAGGAATTTCAGGCAGCCTGTTCCGAGGCGGAGGGAGACGATGAGAATAGAGAGCTTTCGATTGCCACCGGATTGCTGGCGGTTCCATATATTCGCAGGATGGCGGAGCAGTTAGAAAGCATGTATCCCAATACTAGGATTCATGTGTATCCGATCCGCAATGATTTCTTCGGGGAGCAGATCACGGTGTCCGGCCTTATCACAGGGCAGGATCTGATCGCCCAGCTTAAGGGACGGGAATTGGGTGAGAGACTCTTGCTGCCCTGCAATATGTTCCGCAGCGAAGAAGAGGTGTTCCTGGATGATATTACGCTGCCGGAAGCGGAAGAGGCTTTACAAGTCCGTATAGATATTGTAAAATCAAGCGGACAAGATTTTATCGAAGCGATTATTTCCGCGCCGGACGGCTGTTCGCAGCGGGAATTTTAACAAGATTGTCAAGAACAGGAGACAAAAATATGAGTAAACCAGTAGTGGCAATTGTAGGAAGGCCGAATGTAGGAAAGTCAACTCTATTTAACGCGCTGGCCGGCGAGATGATATCCATCGTGAAAGATACTCCCGGGGTGACCAGGGATCGTATCTACGCGGACGTCTCATGGCTGGATAAAGAATTTACCTTGATAGATACCGGAGGTATCGAACCGGAGAGTAAGGACGTCATACTGTCACAGATGAGGGAGCAGGCGCAGATCGCAATCGATACGGCGGATGTGATCATATTCCTGACGGATGTGAGGCAAGGGCTTGTGGATGCGGATTCTAAGGTGGCGGACATGCTGAGACGTTCGGATAAACCTGTGGTGCTGGTCGTGAACAAGGTCGATCATTTTGAAAAATTTATGACGGATGTGTATGAATTCTACAATCTCGGAATCGGCGATCCCATGCCGGTATCTTCGGCGTCGCGGCTTGGAATCGGCGATATGCTGGATGAAGTGGTTAAGTATTTCCCGGAAGGGGCAGGGAAGGAAGAGGACGACGACAGGCCCCGGGTGGCGATCATCGGAAAACCGAACGTAGGGAAATCCTCCATTGTCAATAAGCTTTTGGGCGAGCAGAGAGTGATCGTGTCGGATATAGCGGGAACGACCAGGGACGCCATTGATACGGATATCGTGTATAACGGGAAAGAATATGTATTCATCGACACGGCGGGGCTTCGCAGGAAGAGCAAGATCAAAGAAGAGCTGGAGCGTTATAGTATCATCCGCGCGGTGTCTGCCGTGGAGCGCGCGGACGTGGTGCTGATGGTGATCGACGCGGTGGAGGGCGTGACGGAGCAGGATGCGAAGATAGCCGGGATCGCCCATGAGCGCGGCAAGGGAATTATCATCGTAGTCAATAAATGGGACGCTATTGAGAAGAATGATAAGACGATGCGGGAATATGAGAATGAAGTCCGGCGGGTGCTTTCATTTATGCCTTACGCGCAGATCATGTATGTTTCCGCGCAGACCGGGCAGCGGCTAGTGAAACTGTATGATATGATAGATATGGTGATTGAGAATCAGTCCATGCGCGTGGCGACCGGCGTGCTCAACGAGATCATGACGGAAGCGGTGGCGATGCAGCAGCCGCCTTCGGATAAGGGAAAGAGGCTGAAGCTTTATTATATTACGCAGGTATCGGTGAAGCCGCCTACGTTCGTAATTTTTGTGAATGACAAGGAATTGATGCATTTTTCCTATACCAGGTATCTGGAGAATAAGATTCGTGAAGCTTTTGGGTTCAAAGGAACTTCCCTGAAGTTCTTTATAAGAGAAAGAAAGGAAAAGGAACGCTAGTATGGAACGGTTGATATGTGTGACGATCGGGTATGTATTCGGGCTGCTTCAGACAGGATATCTGTACGGGAAGATGCACAATATAGACATCCGTAAGCAAGGAAGCGGGAACGCGGGAACAACCAACGCACTCAGGACGATGGGGTGGAAAGCAGGAGCGGTTACGCTGCTTGGAGATGCTTTCAAGTGTGTGTTTGCGGTTCTCTTGGTGCGCATGATCTATAAAGAGACCCACGGGGATATGCTGCCTCTTCTGGCGATGTATGCAGGTATGGGGGCGGTTCTGGGGCATAATTACCCGTTTTATATGAAGTTTAAAGGAGGAAAAGGGATCGCGACGACTGCGGGGCTGCTTCTGAGTACGACCAACGCCTGGATGGTGGTGATCTGTCTGGCGGTGTTCGTGGGGATTGTAGCAGGAACGAAGTATGTGTCTGTGGGTTCTTTGGTGGTGGTGGTTCTTTATCTCGGAGAGGTGGTCTATCTCGGACAGACCGGAGCATATGGCATTGCGCAGAACTATCTCTATGAGATGTACGGAATCGCCGCGTTTCTGATGGTGTCGGCATTTTTCAAACACAGGGCGAATATTAAGAGGCTGTTATCCGGAACGGAGAACAAGCTCAGTGTCGGAAAGAGTAAATAGTGAAAGGAAGGTAGAGGTATGGCGAATGTAGGGATTATGGGAGCGGGAAGCTGGGGTACGGCGCTGGCGCTTCTGCTTCATAAGAACGGACATCAGGTTACGGTGTGGTCGATCAGTGAAGAGGAAGTCAGGATGCTGTCCGAGAAGAGGGAGCATGTAAGTAAGCTGCCGGGAGTGAAGATTCCCGAAGATATGGTATTTACGACGGATGTGGAGAGTACGCTGAAGGGAAAGGACTTTATCGTATTGGCCGTGCCGTCTCCGTTTACGAGGAATACGGCGCGCAGTATGAGTCCGTACATCGCGGACGGACAGATAATCGTGGATGTGGCGAAGGGAATCGAGGAGAGTACTTTGATGACGCTTTCCCAGCAGATCGAGCAGGAGATTCCCCAGGCGGACGTGGCAGTCTTGTCCGGACCGAGCCATGCGGAGGAGGTGGGGAGAGGACTTCCTACCAGCGTGGTAGTGGGAGCGAAGAAGGAAGAGACGGCCAAGTATCTGCAGGAGATGTTCATGAATGAAGTGTTCCGTGTGTATACCAGTCCGGATATGCTTGGAATGGAGCTTGGAGGCTCGCTTAAGAATGTCATTGCATTGGCGGCCGGGATTGCAGATGGTTTGGGATACGGCGACAATACGAAAGCGGCGCTGATTACCAGGGGAATTGCAGAGATCGCGAGGCTGGGCGTGAAGATGGGAGGCGCGGTGGAAAGCTTCACCGGACTTACGGGGATCGGCGATCTGATCGTGACTTGCGCCAGCGTCCACAGCCGCAACCGAAAAGCCGGTTATCTCATGGGCCAGGGCCGGAGTATGCAGGAGGCGATGGATGAAGTACAGATGGTTGTGGAAGGCGTGTATTCTGCCAAGGCGGCGGTGAAGCTTGGAAAGAAGTATGGCGTATCGCTTCCGATCATTGATAAAGTGAGCGAAGTGTTATTCGAGGGGAAAGATCCAAGAGAAGCTGTGAATGAGCTGATGCTCCGGGACGGCAGGACGGAACACAACGCGCTGCATTGGACGAGATAGCAGAGGAGAGAAAATTATGCTGGCAGTTTTATTGTCACCAATATATGTTCTGGTTCAGGTCTATATTGTGAGATGGTTAATCCGTTGGCTTAGCACCTGCAGGAAAGAATTTCGAAGATTCCGTTCTCGTCTTATCATATCTGCCGTGTATATATTCTTTGCCAGTGCGATGGGGGTGGGATTCTTTCTGCCCTCCGGACCGATTAAGAGATTCTTTGTGAAGATCGGGAATTACTGGCTTGGGATATTGCTTCATACAATTCTGGTTGTGGGGGCGGCAGATATCCTGCATATTATTCTAAAGAGAAGCAAGAAGATCGATCAGGAGAAATTAAGAAGCTTTAGAGTATTTATTATATCCGGGATTCTCTGTGCCATTGGTATCGCCGCTCTTAGTATCTGGGGGATCATGAATGCAGGGAATATTCATACGACCAGATATGAGACGGTTATTGCAAAGAATGCAGGCGGGATAAAGAAGATGAAGGTGGTTCTGGCGGCCGACCTGCATATGGGATATAGTATTGGATGTGACCAGATACATAAGATGGTTGAGAAGATCAATGCAGAGGAACCGGATCTGGTTATTTTTGCCGGGGACATCTTCGATAATGAGTATGACGTGCTGGAGGACCCGGAAGAATTGATCTCTATAATGAAGGGGATTAAGAGTAAGTATGGAGTATATGCCTGTTATGGAAATCATGATATCAAAGAGAAGATCCTGGCAGGATTCACATTCGATGAGAGGAAGAGGAAAGAGAGCGACGTCAGGATGGATGAATTCCTTGAAAGAGCGGGAATCACCCTGCTTCGGGATGAGTCGGTGATGGTTGCGGACAGTATTTATCTATACGGACGTCCGGACAGGCAGCGTCCGGGGCGGGGGATTCAGACACGGAAGACGCCGGAAGAGATCACGGCGGATATGGATTTGTCGAAGCCCGTTTTCGTAATCGACCATCAGCCGAAGGAGCTTAAGGAGCTGGCGGATGCGGGAGTGGACTTAGATCTGTGCGGACACACCCACGACGGGCAGATGTTTCCGGGGAATCTGACGGTGCGTATGATGTGGGAGAATGCCTGCGGTTATAAGAAGAAGGGGGATATGCATAATATCGTAACCTCCGGAGTAGGAATATTTGGTCCGAACATGCGTGTCGGGACGATAGCGGAGATCTGTTCGATTGACGTGGTATTTGAAAAATAAGCAGTTATAGTGACGATGTATATGTTATCTGAAAAATAGTTATAGTGACGATGTATGTGGTATCTGAAAAATAGTTATAGTGACGATGTATGTGTTATCTGAAAATAGGCAGTTATATTGATGATGTATGTGGTATGAGAAAAGAGGGAATGATACGATGAGAAATCATGAAGTGACCGCAAGGCAGCAGCTTTTGACAGAGGACGGAGCCCTTAGAGAACCGGGATGGTCAAGAAGTCTTTTGCAGATCTACGACAGATCCCGAATCAAGGCGCCGGCGTTTCGGATCAAGGAGTGGGATTATTATCTGGTGCTGAACGAGGATTTTGCGGGGGCGTTTACCATATCGGATGACGGCTATATCGGGCTGCAGTCGGTTTCGCTGCTGAATTTTAAAGAAGGATGGGAACATACGGAGACTATCTTGAATCCGTTTACCATGGGGAGGCTCCATCTGCCTTCTACTTCGGAGGAGGGCGATACGATCTATCATGATAAGCGTCTCCACATGGAATTTCGGAAAGAAGAGGGAAAGCGGAGGATCCTCTGCCGTTTCCGGAATTTTTATCAGGGAAAGGACTTCGAATGTAATATCACGCTTCGGCAGCCTCAGATGGATTCTATGGTGATCGCGACGCCCTGGAAGGAGAAGAAGACAGCCTTTTACTATAACCAGAAGATCAATTGTATGCCGGCAAGCGGGAGTATGCGTTATGACGGGAAGATTTATACATTTTCGCCGGAGACGGACTTCGGAACCCTGGACTGGGGAAGAGGCGTATGGACTTATGATAATCGGTGGTATTGGGGGTCCGGCAATTGTATGGTGGATGGAAAGCCCTTCGGATTCAATATAGGCTATGGTTTCGGGGATACTTCGGCGGCGTCTGAGAATATGCTTTTCTATGAAGGGAAGGGACATAAGCTTGATGACGTGGCGTTCCATATTCCGCAGGACGATTATATGAAGCCGTGGAGATTTACATCCAGTGACGGAAGGTTTGAGATGGATTTTGTGCCGGTGCTTGACCGGGCGGCGAGGACGAATGCCCTGGTTATCGAGACGGATCAGCATCAGGTATTCGGAAGGATGAGCGGCAGGGCCGTGCTGGATAACGGGAAAGTAATCGAAGTAAAGGATCTGATGTGTTTTGCGGAAGATGTACATAATCGATATTGATTCAGAATATAGACACACCGTGTAAGTCTTTTAAACTAGTGTACACGTTCATCTGATAAAGAAATTCTATTGTATGAAGAGGATTCGGGAGGAAATAGCATGGATCGTATACAGTTAAATGAATTGGTTTACAGATTGTTCTGTGAGGTAGAAGGGAATCATGTGACGGTAGAAAGAGAGGATGGGATCGTTAAGGAACTTCAGATGTTCTCGGAACCCCTGATAGGGATCGGTTCTGCAATGGACCCGTTGTTTCAGGAGTATAAGAACCCGGAAGCAGTCGGACCCTGGCACCGGTCTCCGAAGGAGTGGCTGCCGGAAGCGAGGACGGTGATATCCTTGTTCTTTCCTGCCGGCGAGGAGGCGAGGAAGAGTAATCGGACGGAGCCGGAGACGCCGTCTTTGGAATGGCTCTACTGCAGGATCGAAGGAAACGAATACCTGCGTGCGTTTATTGCGAAGTTGAGAGATTCTCTGAGGGAAGAGGGATATCCGTCCTGTGCGCCGGCGCTGGAGGAAGGATTCCAGGCTTTCATGAATCAGAAGCCGGACGGTGATTTTGAAGAGCCGGTATACGGCAGTATGTGGTCGGAGCGACACGTTGCGTATCTCTGCGGTCTCGGTACGTTTGGTCTGTCGAAAGGGATTATCACCCGCAGGGGAATGGCGGGGAGATTCTGCAGTCTCGTCACGTCGTTAGAGCTTGAGACAGACGTGCGTCCGTATCAGGGGCTTTATGATTACTGCATCCGGTGCGGGGAATGCATCAGACGGTGTCCGGTTCACGCGATCTCGGAAGAGGGGAAGGAGCATGTTCCCTGCCATCAGTGGCTTCAGCATGTTAAGAAAGAGTACGCGCCCCGGCTCGGATGCGGGAAGTGCCAGACGGCAGTGCCTTGTGAAAGCGGGATTCCGCGGCGCAGATAAAAATCATAAAAATCTTGTATAAAATTCTTAATTGACAATTGGATTTCCTGTGCTATAATGGTTAGGAAGGAATGAAAAGAAAGCGAACACGCAGACGAGACGAGTAGAATGCGGAGCCTTAAAGAGAGAGATGCCCGGAAGGAGATATGATATACAGACTTCCGGCGCTGAGAGCATCTTATTGCAGAAGCATTTGAAGACCAGCTCCGAGTGGCCTTAATCCGGTCCGGTGATTCCGTTATCATCAATGAAGTGGTTTTCCGCGCAAAGCGGATGGCAAGAAGGGTGGAACCGCGACTAAGATTTAATTATGGCATTCATGATTAAGCTATTTAGCTCGTCCCTTATGATTCTCAGGAGTCGTAAGGGCGGGTTTTTTTATGATACAGGAAATTTCGTTCCCTATATCATAAGACCCTCCGGGAGGATGCGCATTCTTTTTTATTATCATAAGAAAGGAAGGAACAGGATATGATTATCACATTAAAAGATGGTTCAACGAAGGAATATGCAGAAGCAAAATCTATTATTGATATTGCGTATGACATCAGTGAAGGACTGGCGCGCGCCGCATGCGCCGGAGAAGTCGACGGGGAGACAGTGGATCTGCGCACCGTACTTGAGGGTGACTGTAAGCTGAATATCCTCACGGCCAGAGACGAGAAGGGACTGGCGGCTCTTCGCCATACGGCGTCTCATGTGCTGGCAGAGGCTGTACAGAATCTATTTCCGGATGCGAAGGTAGCGATCGGACCCTCCATTGATACCGGATTCTATTATGATTTTGAGAGCGCACCGTTCTCGAGAGAGGATCTGGACGCTATTGAGAAAGAGATGAAAAAGATCATCAAGAAGGGGGCGAAGATTGAGCGCTTCACCAAATCCAGAGAGGAAGCTATCGCGTTTTTCAAAGAGAGAAACGAGCCTTATAAAGTAGAATTGATCGAAGATCTTCCGGAAGACGCCGAGATATCATTCTATACACAGGGGGATTGGGTTGATCTGTGCGCAGGACCGCATTTGATGAGTACGAAGGGTGTGAAAGCATTCAAGCTTCTTTCTTCTTCCGGCGCATACTGGAGAGGAAGCGAAAAGAACCAGATGCTTGCCCGCATCTACGGAACGGCATACGGCACGAAGGATGAACTGGCGGAGCATCTGCATAAGCTGGAGGAAGCGAAAAAGCGGGACCACAATAAGCTTGGCCGTGAGATGAAGCTGTTTACTACGGTGGACGTCATCGGACAGGGTCTGCCGCTGCTGATGCCAAAGGGTGTGATCATGTTAAAGGAACTCCAGAGATGGATCGAGGATCTGGAGGATAACGAGAGGGGATATATCCGTACGAAGACTCCTCTGATGGCAAAGAGCGATCTCTATAAGATATCCGGGCACTGGGACCACTATAAAGAAGGCATGTTTGTACTGGGGGACGAGGAGAAGGATAAAGAAGTATTTGCCCTTCGTCCGATGACCTGCCCGTTCCAGTATTATGTATACAAAGCCGAGCAGCACAGCTATCGTGACCTTCCTCTGCGTTACAGCGAGACGTCTACTCTGTTCCGCAATGAGGACTCCGGCGAGATGCACGGTCTGACTCGCGTGCGTCAGTTTACGATCACTGAGGGACATCTGATCGTGCGGCCGGATCAGATGGTCAAGGAATTCAAAGACTGTATCGCGCTGGCACAGCATTGCCTGCAGGTTCTGGGGGTAGAGGAGGATGTTACCTATCATCTGTCCAGGTGGGATCCGGAGAATACGGAGAAGTATATCGGCGCTCCTGAGGTATGGGAAGAGACCGAGGGGCATATCCGTTCTATGCTGAAGGAATTGAATATCCCGTTCGTAGAGGATGTAGGAGAAGCCGCGTTCTATGGGCCAAAGGTAGATATCAACGCCAAGAATGTATACGGCAAGGAAGATACCATGATTACGATCCAGTGGGACGCCCTGCTTGCAGAGCAGTTTGATATGTATTATATTGACGAGAACGGTGAGAAGATACGTCCGTATATTATTCATCGGACATCTATGGGCTGTTACGAGAGAACTCTCGCATGGTTGATCGAGAAATATGCGGGATTGTTCCCTACATGGCTGTGTCCGGAACAGGTACGCGTGATCCCGATTTCCGAGAAATTCCATGATTACGCGGCGCAGGTGGAAAGCAGGCTGAAATCCAATGGTATCCGTTGCTTCGTTGACCAGCGTTCGGAAAAGATGGGCTATAAGATCAGAGAGGCACGTCTGGATCGGGTACCGTATATGCTGGTAGTGGGAGCCAAAGAACAGGAGGAAGGTCTGGTATCCGTGAGAAGCCGTTTCTTAGGCGACGAAGGACAGAAATCTTTGGATACGTTTATCAGTGAGATCTGTGAAGAGATCCGTACGAAGAAAATTCGGAAGATTGAAGTCGAGGATTAGGAAGATATGAACATTTTGGTCATAGATGCACAGGGAGGCGGCCTGGGGAGACAACTGGTCGCCTCCATAAAGAAGGAATTTCCGCAGGCAGAGATTACGGCCGTCGGTACGAATACCCTTGCGACTTCCAATATGCTGAAGGCGGGTGCGGATCATGGAGCAACCGGGGAGAATGCAGTAGCCGTAGGATGCAGAAGAGCGGACGTGATCATCGGGCCGGTGGGGATCGTCATTGCGGATTCTATGTACGGGGAGATTACGCCGGCTATGGCTGCGGCAGTGGGACAAAGCGATGTGAAAAAGCTGTTGATTCCGATGAACCAATGCAATAATATCATAGTCGGAGTTAAGAATACTTCTATGAGCGTTATGATAGAGGCTGTGATAGAGCAATTGCGGGGCGGCTTCCTGCTCAGAAGTTGAATTATATGCTCATGGAATGTCTGCAGACAGTGAGGGCATATAGATAAAAACAGAATAAGGAAGAATAAAGTCACGAAGACAAGGTGTCTGCCAGAATGGCAGATAGTGTTTTTGCGGCTTTTTTTAGTTTGGAAGTGATGGGAAACGAAAAAGCTGGAGGAGAAGAATATGGATACAAGAGAAATATTAGAAAAAGTGAAAAACGGCAGCATAACGGTGGAGGAGGCGGAGCAGATCTTCCGCAGGCAGCCCTTTGAAGAGATGGGGTATGCGAAGCTTGACACCCATAGGAAACTTCGTTCCGGTTTCCCGGAAGTGGTGTTCTGCAGCGGAAAAGCGACGGAGCACATCTTACACATTTATCAGAAATTATATGAAGAAAACGGCGAGGTGTTCGGTACACGCGCTTCGGCAGAACAGTATGAGGCGCTGAGACCACATTTGCCAAAGCTTGAATATGACCCGCTTTCCCGAATTATGAAGATTGAGAAGCCGGAAAAGGAGCATGCCGGCAAGATCGCGGTCTGTACGGCGGGAACCGCGGATATCCCGGTGGCGGAGGAGGCGGCGCAGACTGCGGAATATTTTGGAAGTTATGTGGAACGGATCTATGATGTCGGAGTCAGCGGGATTCATCGGCTGCTTTCGAGACTGGAGATGATCCAGAGTGCCAACTGTGTAATAGCAATTGCAGGAATGGAGGGCGCGCTGGCCAGCGTCATTGGCGGAATGGTGGATAAGCCGGTGATCGCGGTGCCGACCTCCGTAGGGTACGGGGCCAATCTTCATGGACTGTCTGCGCTTCTTACAATGATTAATTCCTGTGCAAACGGGATTGCGGTTGTGAATATTGATAACGGCTACGGCGCGGGCTATATTGCGACGCAGATTAACCGATTGGCAGGAAAAGCAGATGGCCGGCGAATAAGCAGTAATGAATGAAAAAAATAGATGAAAGAAAGGAAAAAGATTATGAAAAGATCTATGTTATGGATACAGAGTATGATCATGGTTTTTACACTGACTGCCTGCAGCGCAGCGTCCCGCCCACAGGAATCTCCATCGGATCTGGCTGCGGAACGGAAAGCAGATGACGGCGGTACGCTAATCTATGGCAGCGGCGACTATACCAGGATCAATCCGGCGATGGATGAGCATGGAGAGATTAATATCCTGATTTTTAACGGCCTTACAGCCCATAACGGTAAGAATGAAGTGGTTCCCGGCCTGGCGAAGAGCTGGGATTTTGACGAGGGGACCTGTACCTACACCTTCTGTCTGGAAGAAGGGGTGAAGTGGCATGACGGTGAAGAATTTACGGCAGAGGATGTGAAGTTTACGATTGAGGCGATCATGGCTCCTGAGAATGGATCTGAGAACGCGCCGAACTATGAAGACGTGGAAGAGATCACCGTGAAAGACGATTATACCATAGCATTTCGCCTGGCGGCGCCAAACGCGGCGTTTCTTGACTATATGACGATGGCGGTGCTTCCGGAACATCTGCTTAGGGGCGAGGATATGCAGGAGTCGGATTTCTTCCGGCATCCGGTGGGTACCGGTCCTTACAGGCTGGAGAATTGGGATGCGGGGCAGGCGATCACCCTCGTGAAAAATGAAGAATATTTTAAAGATAAACCTGAGATCGGCAGGATTGTTTTCAAGATTGTCCCGGATGATAATGTGAAAGCAATGCAGATGGAATCAGGCGAGCTTGATTTGGCGCTGCTGACTCCGAAGGACGCAGAATCTTTTGCAGAGAGGGAGGGCTATCGGCGCTATGATATGAAGACTTCAGATTACAGGGGGATTCTGTTTAATTTCCGGAATAAGTACTGGAAGAAGAACCGGGATATTATTCCGGCAGTCTGTTATGCGATCGACAGGCAGGCGATCGTCGACGCCGTACTTCTAGGACAGGGCGCCGCCGCATATGGACCGCTGCAGAGAAATATCTATAACAATGAAGATGTGGAGCATTATGATTATGATCCTGGGAAAGCGAGACAGATTCTTGAGGATGCAGGATGCAAGATGGGAAGCGGGGGCTTCTACGAAAGAGACGGCGAGACCGTAGGTTTTGTGATCAGTGTCGGGGCGGGGGACCAGGTTCGCATCGATATGGCGCAGGCGGTTATCCAGCAGCTTCGTGAGGTTGGGATCAAGTGTACGGCAGATATCCCGGCGCAGGTAGACTGGGACGGACAGATGGCTTACCTGATCGGCTGGGGCAGTCCCTTTGACGCGGACGATCATACATATAAGGTGTTCGGTACGGATAAAGGCGCGAATTACAGCGGGTATTCCAATGAATTGGTGGACCGGTATCTGACCGAGGCGCGTCAATCGGATGATCCGGCAGTCCGGGCAGAGGCGTATGATAAGTTTCAGGCCGAACTGGCCAAAGATCCGGCTTATGCGTTTATCTGCTATATAGACGCGGACTATGTGGCGGATTCCAGGATTCAGGGGATTGCGCCGGATACGGTTATGGGACATCACGGCGTGGGGATATTCTGGAATATTACAGAATGGACGATTGTAAAATGAATGAAATACTTGAAGTAAATAATCTTTCCGTCAGTTTCCATACGCCAGACGGGGAAATACAGGCTGTGAGGGATGTCAGCTTCTCATTGGGAGCCGGAGAGATACTGGTTATCGTAGGAGAGTCAGGCTGCGGGAAAAGCGTGCTGTGTAAGACAATTATGAAATTACTGCCATCCACCGCAAAGATCCGGTCGGGAAATATCAGGGTGAAGGGTACAGATATCACAGGGTACCGTGAACGGGATATGCAGAGGCTGCGGGGGAAGTTATTTTCTATGATCTTCCAGGATCCAATGACTGCGCTGAACCCGGTTATGCCTGTGGGAAAGCAGATTGCGGAAGCAGTGAAGGTGCATCAGCCAAAGATATCGAAGAAGGAATTGAAAAAAAGGGTAATAGAATTACTGACATTGGTTGGGATTGACCGTCCAGAAGAGCGGATGAACATGTATCCCTGTCATTTTTCCGGCGGAATGCGGCAGCGGAGCGTGATGGCTGTTGCGCTCGCCGGAAATCCGGAGATTCTGTTCGCGGATGAACCGACGACTGCGCTGGATGTGACGATACAGGCGCAGATCTTAAAGCTGCTTCGGGATATCCGGCGTAAGCTTGGGACGGCGGCCGTCTTTGTGACGCATGATCTGGGTATCGCCGCAAGGGTTGCGGACCGGGTTGCAGTGATGTATGCCGGAAAGATTGTGGAGATCGGTACGGCAGAGGAGATATTTACCGACCCAAGACATCCGTATACATGGGGGCTTATGAAGTCTCTGCCGGCATTTTCAAAAGGAAGGGATGAGTTGTATACGATTCCGGGGATGCCGCCGACGCTGCTTCATCCGCCGAAAGGGGATGCTTTTGCGTGTCGTAACGAATATGCGCTGGAGATTGATTATGAGGAAGAACCGCCTATGTTCCGGGTTACGGATACACATTATGCCGCAACCTGGCTTCTGGATGAACGGGCGCCGAGGATTCCGGCTGACGCTTGCGTCCTTAAGGCGGCAGATCTGCCGGACTGCGGGAAGCCGTATCCTGCCAGGGGAGTTATGAAGACGAGAATAAAGGAAGAGATCTTATTAGATGTACAGCATCTGTCCTATACATTTTCAATCAAAGACAAGTTGTCGGTGAAGGCTTTAGAGGATGTCTCTTTCCAGATCAGGCGGGGAGAGATATTCGGTTTGATCGGAGAGTCGGGTTCGGGGAAATCCACGGCTGCAAGGTGTATCATGAATATCTGCCGTCCTCCCGGGCAGGGAGCTAAAGGGAGGCTCAGCAGAACAGATATACGAAAGGGAGCCGATATTGGGGCAGCCCGGGCAGGAAGAATCTTATATAAAGGGATTGATATCTGTGAGCCCGGGCAGTTTCGCAGGAATAAGCAGATGCTTGAGAGGGCGCGTCAGATGGTTTTCCAGGATTCCAATTCCAGTCTGAATCCGCGGATGAAGGTATGCGATATCATAGCGGAACCCTTGAAGATCCAACATATCAACCCGCCGAGAGGCTCCCTGCGCGCAGAGGCAGAATTCCAGATGCATTATGTCGGACTGGACGCCGGTTATCTGGATAAATATCCTGGGGAATTATCCGGCGGACAGAGACAGAGGGTGGCTATTGCGAGGGCTTTGATCATGGAGCCGGAACTTTTGGTGGCGGATGAACCCATTGCGTCGTTGGACGTATCGATTCAGGCGCAGATTATGAATCTGTTCCGTCATCTTCAGAGGGAACATGGGTTCTCATTCCTGTTTATCGCCCATGATCTGGCAATGGTCGAATTCTTATGCGACAGAGTCGGAGTCATGTATCAGGGGAAATTGGTGGAGACGGCGCCGGTAAAAGAATTATTTTCCAATCCTCAGCATGAGTATACGAAAAAATTATTGTCTTGTCTCAATGATATCCGGTATGCTCCGGTTCCATCCACTATAACATCATATTAGGTTTTATAGATGAGATAGATTAGGTAGATTAGGTTTTATAGATTAGGGAGATGTTTGGTCATGGGGCGTAGAATCTTGTGTTTTTTATTGAGTATTTTTCTTTTGTCTGCCGTCACATTCTACATGGCAAGGATTGCGCCGGGAGATCCTCTGGTATCTTATTACGGTGACCGTGCAGAGAAGATGAGTCCGAAGGAACGAAAGTGGGCGGAAGAGAAGCTTGGTTTAGATGATCCCATTACTGTCCAGTATATCCGATGGCTTGAGCGGGCTTTTCACGGGGACTTCGGGATCTCCTACAAATATAAGACGGACGCCGTGGATGTGATCAAAGGACGCGCGGGCAATACGCTGATCCTGGGAGGAATCGGTTTCGTACTGATCTTTGTACTTTCGTTATTGCTGGGAGTTTTGTGCGCGTGGAATGAGGAGCGGCTGTTGGACCGCATGATCTGTAAGATAGGGACGGCTGCAAGCTGTATCCCGGAGTTCTGGCTGTCGCTGGTATTGATTCTGATTTTTTCGGTGAATCTAAGACTGCTGCCAAGCAGCGGAGCTTATACCGTCGGAGGCGAAGGAGAGATAAGTGATCGTATCCGGCATCTGATTCTCCCCATGGTTGTGGTGGTGGCAAGTCATCTGTGGTATTATGCCTACATGGTGCGCAACAGGCTTCTGGAAGAAGTCAGGGCAGACTATGTCCTGCTGGCGAGGTCGAAAGGTCTGCGAAAAAGGAGTATTATGTTCCGGCATTGCCTGTGGAATATGATGCCCTCCTATCTGAGTATCATGGCAGTTTCCGTGTCACATATTCTGGGAGGGACGTATATTGTAGAGACCGTTTTCTCCTATCCGGGCCTGGGAACACTGGCTTACGAAAGCGCGAGATATCAGGATTATAATCTGCTGATGGTTCTGTGTCTGATGTCAGGAATTCTGGTTATCCTGTGTAATATGGCGGCGCAGATGATCAATGAGATGATTGATCCGCGGATGCGGACGGCGCCTGTTATGTCGAAAAGCAGGAAGAGCAGACCGCCGGAAGCAGCAGGAAAAGCGGGCAAATAAGAAGTAATGAATGAGATTAAGAAGTAATGAATGAGATAAGAAGTAATGAATGAAAAATGATGCAATGATGTATGCACAGAATAGGAGGCAGGAGGCAGAGAGAATAAATGGCGGGAGAATTTGAATTTGCCGGAATCAAAGAGATTGTCCGTGCAGAGTCTGTACGGAGGAAGAAATGGTATGAGGGAAAGCCTATACTTTCGATGCTGCTTCTTGGTCTGATCATAGCAGGATGTCTTAACTGCAGTCTCATTATGACAAAAGATCCTTCTTATATGGATCTGCAGAATTATAATGTCCCGCCGAATCGGGAGTTCTTATTTGGAACGGATACGATGGGAAGGGATATCTTCTCTATGATCTGGTACGGAGGCAGGATTTCACTGTTTATAGGGATTGTTTCGACTGTTATATCCACGGTGACCGCGGTGATATTTGGAGCATTCAGCGGGAGCGCGCCCGTATGGGCGGACCGGTTTCTGATGCGTTTGACAGAGATCCTGCTTAGTGTGCCGGGGCTTTTGGCGGTTATTTTTATGCAGGCGGTGCTCGGAGAGGCGAATGTATACAGTATCTCGCTGGTGATCGGGATTACCAGTTGGATGAGTATTGCCAAGGTCGTACGGACAGAGGTGCGTAAGCTTAGGAGCAGTGAGTATGTGATTGCGGCAAGATGTATGGGAGGAAATTTCTTTTATATATTGCGGGCTCATCTGGCGCCTAATTTCGTATCTTCGATCATGTTTATGGCGGCGATGAACGTACGCAGCGCGATTGTGGCAGAATCAACACTGAGCTTTATGGGGATCGGACTGCCGGTTGAGGTGATTTCGTGGGGGAGTATGCTTTCTTTGGCGGAGAACGCATTGCTGGCTAACTCATGGTGGATGATATTGATTCCGGGCGGATTTCTGATCGTTACACTTCTTTGCATCACGGATATTGGGAATTATCTGCGTAAGAATATGAACCGGATGGAAAGTAATCTGTGATGGAAAGTAAAAAGACCATAGAAAAAACTTATAACTGCAATCGTATATAAAAAGAATCAATTGGAGATGGTAATTGCTGCATGATATAATTCTGACGTAGTGGAAGGAGAATGGCTATGAAATATCTTTTGATAATATCACATTGTATTTTGAATACAGCGTCGAAGGTTGCGATGGATGAGCAGGAACTCAAAGAGGAGTATGAGAAAAAGGACAGGCTTATCCATAGTATCATGGAGAATAACATTCAGATGATACAGCTTCCGTGTCCGGAATTCCTTCTATATGGTTCACGCCGATGGGGGCATGTGAAGGAGCAGTTTATGCATCCGCATTATTATGAGGAGTGCCGCAAGATGCTGCTTCCGATACTGAGCCAGATAGAAGAATACCTCAGATATCCTGAAGAATACCAGGTGTTAGGCGTTGTGTCCGTAGAAGGAAGCCCAAGCTGCGGTTATCATATGACATGCAGCGGCAAATGGGGCGGAGAGTTGTCTGTTGATGCAGATGAGATTAAAAAAATGCAAAATACATGTGAGACAGTAAATGCGCCGGGAGTATTTATGGAGGTGTTAGAAAAAGAATTCATGTCAAGAGCCATGGATGTTTCCATTATGAGCATGGAGGAAGCAATCGAGAGGCTTTCTTAAATCAAAAGAGATATGAGAAAAGAGGAGTAGAAATGAGAAACAGAAAAGTTTATGTAGTTGCATTTTGCGGAATTTGTGTTGCCATGAATATTGTTCTTGGAATTATCACGTCAGCATTGGGGATACCGCTGTATCTGGATACTTTGGGGACAGTGCTTTCAGCGGCGATTATCGGTCCGGTTCCGGGAATTATTGTGGGAGCATTGAGTAATATTATTACAGGGTTAATGTACAGTGTCTCGGATATTCCATTCTGTCTTGTTAACATGGCAGTGGGTCTTATAGTAGGGCTTGTAGCTAAGAAATTTAAATTTACGATTGTAAGTGCGGTGATTACCGGTCTTGTATTAAGTTTTGTATGTCCGGCGATCGGTACGCCGATAGGTATCTATGTATATGGAGGTTTGAACGGCTCTGCATCCGATGTTCTTGTTATGTCTCTTGTTCAGGCGGGTAAGGATATATTCCAGGCATCATTTTTAAGAAATGTCGGATCGAACCTGATAGATAAGATAGGAACCTGTATAGTTGGCTGGGCTCTGATTAGAGCGATTCCGATGCGTTTTTTAGAGAATTTAAAAAAGGAAGAATAGACGGTTAGATTATGATAGATATTAAGAATCTGGTACATAGATATACGATATGGGAATCTGACACAAAGAAAAGTAAAAAAACGGTTTTAGATGATGTGACGCTGGATATTTCTCCCGGTCAGTTGGTTGCGATTCTGGGACCGAATGGTTCAGGAAAGTCTACGTTAGCAAAGCATCTTAATGTTTTGCTGTTGCCGGATGAAGGAACGGTATGGATTGACGGGAAGGATACAAAGGATGCGAAAGCTCTGTGGGATATTCGAAGCACTGTTGGGATGGTTTTTCAGAATCCGGATAATCAGATTGTCGGAACCAGTGTGGAGGAAGACGTTGCCTTTGGCCCTGAGAATAAGAATCTGCCGTCCACGTTAATACAGGAGAAAGTAGCCGACAGCCTTAGGGCTGTTGGCTTGTTGCATAAAAGAAAAAGTTCTCCGTTTCGTCTGTCCGGCGGACAAAAGCAGAGGGTTGCAATCGCCGGAGCGCTGGCGGGTACACCCAGATGTATCGTTCTGGATGAGCCTACGGCTATGCTTGACCCGGCAGCGCGGAAAGAAGTAATTCATGTAATTCATAAGCTGAATAAAGAGGCCGGGATCACGATTGTCCTGATTACGCATCATACGGATGAAGTAGTAGGCGCAGATAAAATTATATTAATGAATCAGGGACATATTATTCAGGAGGGTACTCCGAAGGAAGTGTTTGATAATTTTGAACTTCTTAAAAAAGTCAAAATGGATGTGCCCCAGGTGACGGAACTTGCATGGAATCTGGCGCGTCAGGGAATCCCGATAAAGACGCCTGTCTTAACAGAAGAACAATTTGTAACAGAGATGATGAGGATCTATGAAGACGGGAAGAACAGGGAGGACTGCTGAGATGATGAGAATAGAGCGTCTTGGTTTTACATATTCGAAGAATACGGTAGATGAATGCAGAGTCCTGGAGGATATTTCATTCCATATACAGGAAGGAGAATTCATTGGTTTAATCGGTTCTTCAGGTTCGGGTAAGACTACACTGATCAAGCATTTAAACGGTCTTCTCAAGGCTGATTCCGGCGCAGTATATTTCCAGGGTCAGAATATTTATGACAAAGGATATGTGTTGTCAAAGCTTAGAAAAGAAGTGGGGCTTGTATTCCAATATCCGGAGCACCAATTGTTTGGCAGGACGGTATTGGCAGACGTGTGTTTTGGACCGCAGAATCTGGGAATGTCAAAAGAGGAAGCGGAAAAGTCTGCAAGAGACTGTCTGGAATTAGTAGGAATTAATGAGTCATATTACCACACGAGCCCGTTTGAATTGTCAGGAGGTCAGAAGAGATGTGTCGCGATTGCGGGAATCCTCGCCATGCAGCCGAAGATATTGGTAATGGACGAACCGGCGGCGGGGCTTGACCCGGAGACAAAACATATGATCTTTGATCTGGTGGAAGAGATAAGAAAGAAGCGCAATATTGCAATAGTTCTCGTATCCCATCATATGGAGGACGTTGCATACTATGCAAATAAAGTACTGGTGCTGCATCAGGGACGGCTGGTGCTGACCGGAGAGCCTGAAGAGGTATTTACCAAGACAGAATTTTTAAGAGAAATAGGCATGGATGTGCCACAGATCACATCTGTAACAGAAAAGCTGATGAAAGAAGGATTTCCGATGGTTAATCCTGCTATAACCGTAAAGGAGGCGGAAGAGAGAATCCTTAAGGTGTTTCGGGAGAGAGGAGGAGCAGAATGATTCGTGATATTACCATCGGGCAGTATTATGCACAGGATTCTTCTATACATAAACTGGATTCCCGGACAAAATTGATGGGTGTATTGATTTATATTGTGGCGCTGTTTCTGGTGAAGAATCCATGGTGGTATCTGCTGCTTTTTGCAGTGATTCTGGCGCTGTATCGTTTGGCAAAAGTTCCCTATGGATATTTGCTGAGAGGATTGAAGGGAATCGTCATTCTTTTGATATTTACGTTTGTTTTCCGGCTGATCAGTACCCCGGGAATACCTGTGGCGCAGTTGTGGATATTTACGATTACGGGGGAAGGAATAACAAAGGCGATAAGCCTTACGGTCAGAATTGCATTGATGATTATCGGGGCATCGCTTTTGTCGTATACTTCTACGCCGCGTGAATTGGCGGACGGATTGGAGAAGGCATTTGGTTTTTTGGAAAAAATACATGTTCCGATACATGATATGGCTGTTATTGTTATGATAGCATTCCGGTTTATTCCGATTTTAATTGAAGAGACAAATGTTTTGATGGATGCGCAGGCATCCAGAGGAGTGGAGTTTGAAAAATGCTCCGTATGGAAAAAGTGCAGAAATATCTTTTCTTTATTATTGCCGTTATTTTTGTCTGCAGTCCGCAGGTCCTCAGACCTTGCCATGGCAATGGAGGCGAGAGGCTACAGCGGAGAAGGAGAGACCTCCCGGATGTATCCGTTAAGATATCATTCCGGCGACAGAATAGCGTATGTGCTTATGTTTTTGTTTCTGGCAGGGGTGATTGTAATGAGAGTTGTTAATATATATTGAAGTATTTGGCTGCCTTTTTATGCCGCGGGTTCGTCTTTCCCGAATATTCTGTTGAAATTAAGCCGGATAAATAATAAATTCTTAAGTTTTTTATAAAGAATTTATAAAAATATAATAGTATGATTGACATAGAAAAAGTTGTTCCGCCTGTGCACCGGCAAAGGGTTTTTAACCGCACAGGTGAAAGTTTTATATCCACAGGAGGTAAGGAGATGAAGAGCGGTAATGTCAATCAGCGGAGAATAAAGAAATGGCTGTATGTGTTTGTTGTTTTTGTATTTTTGTATATCTTTGTCAGATGGTTAAGTCCGGTGGTTTTTGCCTGTGACGGACTCTTGACGAGAATGAGGGTTGAGGATTATAAGACACAATATGATCTGGGAAGTACCCGGAGACATGATGCAGATGTAACAGACATTTATCTGTTCAATTTTGGATTTGAAAGGGTATTCGTTCAAAAGGAAGAAAAGAACGGGGAAGTTTTTGAAGGGTATGACATAGAAGTAGAAAAAGTCCTGCCGTTTTTATACAAATGGGAGAGGCAGCCGGACGATCCGGCATATAGAGTTACAATAGGAGAGAAGAAATACTATTATACGATTGTGTCTTGTTAGAGTCTTTGATTAACAAGAATTTTTACAGATATAGGATATAAGATATAAGATATAAGATATATGATAAAGGCTGTTGCAATACATGCAGTTTACCGGATATATGGTGTAATTACAAAGATATTTATGACCATATGCCGCAGGATTGCTGTATTTGCATCAGCCTCTTTTTTGTTTGTTTTTTCAGTCTATTTGCATTTCGGATTCAGATCAAATTCCGGATTGATCGCGTAGAAGTTCTTGCTGTCCAGATGCTCCTGAACAACTCTTAAGCTTTCACCGAATCTCTGATAGTGAACAATTTCGCGTTCTCTTAAGAAACGGATCGGCTCGCAGATCTCCGGGTCTTTGATCAGGCGAAGAATGTTGTCGTAGGTAGTGCGTGCCTTTTGTTCTGCTGCGACCTTGTAAAGACAACAGTGGCAGAAAACCTTGAAAAAGCGTTGTTTTTCGTGGTACAAGCCGTTTCCAAGGGGTGGTTGAAAGCTGACGGAAAGACAGTTTATTGTATCTAACTGGGCGTGGCGTTCCAATCTGGAAATAAAATACGGAAGAACGCTACGGAACGGTTGAGCGAAGCGCAGATTTGGAAAATGACCTTACGTTCACCGCTACAGACAGCACAATGGAGATTCAGATTGCCTTTACATTTAATGCCAGTGAGCGAGGTGGAGATTATTAATCCAGTAGCGGATACGGTGGCGACAGCTACGTTTCAGGGGGCAGACGTGGACTGATATATCAAGGCAGAGGATATTGTCTTGAAAAATAAAGACGGGCACTCAACGGGGAATCTACAAAATCATAATCCGCATGAAAAAAAGGAAATTAAGAATCATAAATAAGCATTGCCTATACGATAATATTCTGATA
>CANODD010000010.1 GCA_947564705.1 uncultured Dorea sp.
TTATGATTTGATGACATTAATAGTTATCAAATTAGGCGATGAGGTGTATAATGGGGACAAGGAAGAGGAAGGATACGTGCTTTTTCGCTTTCTGAACCTGATTATGTATCCGCATAAGGATGATTTTATGGCGAATATGTCAGAGTATATTGATTACTCTGACAATGAGGAGCTGTGGAAGGAGGTAACCGATGTGAGTACGATAGAGCAGATCAAGTATGAAGGAATGAAGGAGAAACTCACGGAAGAACTCACAGAACAAATCACGAAAGATGGAATCAGGATATTTATTCTGAGTAGCCTGGAGGATAATATTCCGAAAGAGAGAACTCTTGCAAAGCTTCAAAGGCATTATCATATTACAAAAGAAAAAGCAGAGCAATATTACAGGGAGTTTACGGCGGAAATATAAATCTATATAAATCTACTCCAAGGAGCTGAACTTTTCCCTAAAATGGAGAAAAGATGGCTGACAACAACCACCTTTTCTCTGTTCCATAGGTATCTATTTCCCTTTCATCTCTACTCCAGATCTACCTCTATCTTACGAACCGCAATCTCTTCCAGATAATCTTCAAGGTGATCCTGATATGCCTCATCATATATCTTTTCCTGCACTTCTGCATGTGCTTCTTCCGTCGGCGATGCCCAATAATATATCGTTATCCTGGACAGATTATACTCTGTTGTCGGAAAACTTCCTACTTTATCCTCGATGTGTTTGCCGTCCGCATCCAGAATTGTACTTTGAACAGAATCATACCTCTCATATCCTGCTTCCACTTTACTTTCATCATAGCCATATTCTATGAATGTTTCATAGGGGGTTTTTGTCACTTTCTTGATGACTTCGCCATTCGGCGCGCTTTTGTTAACCTCATACACATCCTGCTCCCCCTGATCCACGGATACATCCGTCTCAAATTCCCATGTCCCTTCTTTAGAAAAATGCTGCTCTTCCGCCTCACACAGATTAGTCACTTTGCTTACTTTCAATTTCCATTGGAATGTGTCAGGTACTTCGAAGCCTGCGATTGGATACTCGTCAAAACTTATACGCATCGCCCCTACATAAGTGTGCTCATCTACATATTCTCCTTTCAGGTCAAGGGGCGTCCATTCAAACTCCTTCCCCGGCCACTCCATCTCATCATACGTCGCCGGCGGCGTCATAAAGTCTAATTCCTGTTCTGCTTCAAGATACATATGATACCCGATATCATCTCCGTTAAGCATATTGGAATCTTTTACCCCTTCCGGAAACGGCTCCTCTGATTCTATCATCGCAGAGACATACATCGACCTTGAATCACTGTAGATCTCTGACAGCGTCATTGTAATTCCCTGATTCTCGCTTACATTCCTCTCCCGGACCGGCTCGGCCACTTCGTTAAAATTCCCGGGATACAGTTGTTCCTCCTGCACTCTTTCAAAGATATGTCCGATTAATGGAAGTTTGGCCGCAAGCGCAGAATGCGAGACACATACCCCTGCCACAGTCAAAGCGGCTGCGGCTGCTACTGTTCCTTTCACCAGATAATTCCAATGCTTTCTTTTCTTATACTGTCTTTTTATATCATACATATTCTGACTGACTACCTGATCTAATTTTTCTGTCGGAACGCTGATATCGTCAAATCTAATTTGCATAAATATAATCCTCCTTCAATATTTGTTTCAACTCTTCTCTTGCCCTGCTAAGATACGCTTTTACAGAACCTTCCGGTGCATTCATTACAAAGGCAATTTCCTTTATTGTAAACTCGCTGAAATACTTCAGATAGATTACGGTACGGTATTTTTCGGACAACTGCTCAATTGCCGAATTGAGATCACATTTTTCCTCCAGGGATACTCCCGTGTAACGCTCCGGCACCTTCACATGATCTAAGTCGCTGTAAAAAACGATCTTCTTTTGTTCACTTTGCGCCGCGCGAATCAAAATTCTGGTAATCCATGTCTTAAAATACTCCGGTTCTTTCAAAGTGTGTATACTCTGGTATGCACTCAGCATCGTAGAGCCGACCACATCCAGGGCAGTATCTTCGTTTCGCACATACAAGTATGCCATCTTATACAAGTACTCCTGATGCTCTGCAATTAATCTTCCATAAGCATCCGGATCTCCCTTTACAGCCTTTTTTACAAGCCGTATCTGCTCCTCTGCATTCATGGTAAATCTCCTTTATTAAACTATCTAAAAGACGTCTTTTTCTGTACACCTATTAGTGGATAAAATTCTCTAAAAGGTTACAAAAAAATACCTTTTACATAGAATCTGTTTCCATGTAAAAGGTATTTTAATAAACAATATCAATTTTCTTATAACTTCTTTTGATAATTTTCCAGTTGATGAAAAATTCCGACTATATTCACAACATCTTCTTTTACACTAAATACGATAATATAATTCATCCGCTCCATAACAGCCTCGTGGTAACCTTTTCCTGCCAAATATGTATCTCTGCTAAGTGGAAATTGCAGAGGATTTTCTTCCAAACGTTTATATATGTGTTCCATTTCATCTAACAAATGCCTGACAGCCTGCTCACTTTTGATTTGATAAACCAGATAATATAAAATATTATCAAGCAGCTCATCTGCATGTTCTGTGACCCTTAGATTATAAGCCATATTTTTTCCTCATTCCTGACAAAGCTGTCCAAGCATCCTTTGTATGTCCTGTTTCTATTTGCTGCTCTGACACTTCAACATCTCTGTATACTGCAAGCTGGCGCATGGTTCTTTCATAAACCTCCATACCCATAATAACCATATCGCCATATCCGTTTTTTGTAATATAAATAGGAGCGTCTGATTTGTGGCACATCTCAGAGATTTCTGAAGTATTTTTCAAATCTTTAATAGGTATAATCTGTGGCATTTCATATATCTCCCTTCTGAAAATAAAATAATTATTAGAAAGCGACTCTTTAAATAATATAAATCATACCATAATTATACCATTCTCTCAACCAAAATATCAAAACAAATCATTTCACTTCCTCCCGGAATCTCACCCGCGAGGCATATTCTCCTCCCCGGTGTATGCTGTTTCTTGCCGTCTTCATCTCTACGCTGTTGAATCCGTTCTGCATATTCCGATTCGGGAAGACGAAGTTCTTCGCTCCGGATGTAATCGTTACTCTCAGCCTGTGTCCTTTCCTAAAAGTATGCGATAATTTCGTGGTACGTATCTTTACAAGATATATCTTTCCCTGCTCCATGTATTCCGGTCGAGAGAACTGATTCCTGTAACGGACACTGATCACACCGTCGGCCAGCTTCATAGACCGTCCGGACTCATCCACATCCGTAACCCGCACCACCAGATCTGTATCCTCACAATCCGAAGAAATATAGATTTCCGCAAGGGCGTCGCCGGTTATCGTCATATCTTCTTCAAGACACTCTGTAGAATAACACAAGATATCGTCTCTCTTTTCCTCTTCGGTATAATCCCCCGGAACTTCCAGTTCATTTTCCGACATATCAATGATATGAACCGATGGATTTCCCGGATCATACAGGTATGTATCCGTCCCTTTTGAACAGGGCTGCTCAAGGGATAAATGTCCCTGATTACTTAAAGCGGCATCCTCTCTGTCGCCGCCAAGATACATCACAACTTCCTTCGTCTTCGGGACAGGCCAGTTTTCCGCCGACTTCCACTCATTGCTACCCATGGTATAATATTCCACCTTCGGGGTTTTCTCTATTCCGTTATCCACTCCTTTCAGGTAATGTTCCAGCCACGCAAAGTTAAGCAGATCCAGATCATAGCGAAGCGCGTTATTCCCGAGGGCGAAGCCATGAATGTCATAGTCTGCGTTACCGCTGTGCATCCATGGACCAAGGATAATCTTCTTCTCGTCATAATCCTGATACAGATCTAGCGCTTCTGTCGTGCCCATGCCATTATCATCGAACCATCCGGACATGATCAGCGCCGGAACACGTCTCTTTCCGAAGCGTTCCTTCCAGTTTCCGCGCTTCCACATCTCGTCATAATCCATATGAGAGATCCATTTATGAAGAAACGGGACGTCATATCCCAGCGCCTTTTTCGCAATATCTTCCAGCGGACGTATCTCCAGCACCTCCTCCCAGTCATCCCTTACCATCTTCTCCGGCGTCATGCGCTGGCCGGACACCGAGAACGCCCATGCAAGCATACCGGAATTAAAGCATCCTCCCCGCCTTGGCATATCCACAAAGGAACTCCCTGCGCAGACACTGCTCAGCATAGCCTTCAGATGGGGATTCCCGCTGGCTGCAGCCGCCCACTGGACATAACCCAGATAAGAACCTCCGGTCATCGACACATCCCCGTTGCTCCACGGCTCGCCTGCTATCCAGTTGAGCGTATCATCTCCGTCTTCTACTTCATAATACATCGGAAGCCACTCTCCCTCACTGTCCTCCCGCCCGCGGACATCCTGAACCACCAGGGCATATCCTCTCTGGACGAAACGATAGTACGATTCGATTCCTCTGGATTTTCCATAAGGCGTACGGACAAGAACCGTCGGAACGCGCCCCTCTTTCCGGGGGAGATACACGTCTGCTGCCAATCGTACGCCGTCCCGCATAGGCACCATATAAGTCTTCGGTTCCGACACCCTGCATGGTTCATCCGGATACATCTCTTTCCATCTTGGCAGGAGCGTCCGGTCCTCATATCCTTCACGGACAAGAAGCGCACAAAAATCCCGTCCCGGCGTCACAAATGCAATAATACGCCCGTCTTCGATTAACAAATTCTCAGGATATTTCACTTCCCGCTCTACATATTCGTTTTCGTTCTTCTTCTCATAGCGCGCTCCTGCCGCTGTCTCAAAGCATTCCTTACCTTCTGCCAGAGCCGCTTCATATTCCTCCACATGGCAAAGCGCTCTGCGGACATCCATCTTCCCTGTCCACTGATACCAGGTTTCTTCCTTTACAAGCTCTCTTCTATCGCCAAACTTTCCTTCTTCCACAAGAAGAGGCTTATGAAAAATACGTCCTTCTTCTTTCTCACATATCCCATACCGGATACCTGACACATAAAATCCCCATCTATCCATCATTTCTCCTCCTTTTTATTTATCTTAAGTCTCTATAATCACAGGTATCCCAGCCCTGACAACACGAACACCCACAGAAAGATCGTGAAAATACATCCCACAGATGTGACCGCAACGATCTCCCCCGCCAGTTTTCCGTCTCCGCCCATGGCCTGAGCCATCGGCGTCGACGCCACGGCGGTCGGAGAGGCGAACGCCGCAAGGACTGCCACCAGATCATTTCCGCGAAATCCCAGCAGTATGCCTGTAACCACCGTAACAAGCGGCACGAAGACCAGCCTCGCCAATGCCGCCGCCAGCAGATAATATCTGTGTTCGGAGATACTTCTTACAGACAGCATCCCTCCCAGCACAACTAACGCAAGCGGCGTCGCCGCTTCCCCTAATGTTTCCAACGGCCCGATCAGCAGTTCCGGGAGCCTGATATGAAAAAGCCCGGCCAAAAGTCCCAGAAGCCCCGCGTCAACCAAAGGATTCTTGAATATCTCAATCAGCAATCTGCCCGCCGGTGCCTTCTCACCCCGGGCATTCTCGAACATAATAACCGCAAGTATATTGAACGTAGGCACCACGATTGCCGTCAGGGCGGCGATCGTCGCCGTCCCTTCCCCGTCGCACAGAGACGCGGCAATCGTGACGCCGAATAACACGAAGTTACTCCTGTACATCCCCTGTACCATAGTCGCGGCAGCCGGAGGAGCCAGTTTCGTCTTTCTGCATAATGCATAAAGCAGGGCAAAGACCACGACGACACTGATCCAAACATACGCGTACAGCCCCGGCTTGACCGCACGCTCTAAGTCTGCCCTGTATACGCTGAAAAACAACGCCAGCGGTATCATGATCCGGAATATCATGCGGTTCACTGCCTTGAACGTCTCTTCCTCAAAGATCCTCAGATACTTGATCAGCGTTCCTACTAACATATATATGAGAAGCGGCAGTACCACCGATACTGCCAGCATAAAATACTCCATTGCCTCTCCTTTACTTCTTCTTTACTCTTTTTTTACTCCTTTTTTACTTCTTCTTTACTGCTGTTCTGCCGGGATCAGTCTATCTTCAAGATCAGTTCCAGGACTCTGCGTACACAGACCTCTATCTCCTCCCGCGTGATCAGTCCCTGCTCCAACGCTTTCAGCACACGTTCCGGATACCCTGCCCCCATCTTGATATCGTTGCCGGCTTTCACCTCTTTATAATGCTCTCCCTTCGTCCACCAGTCTGTGGTGATCACACCCTGATACCCCCACTCGCCCCGGAGAATGCCGTCCATCAGATCTTTATTCTCGGAGGCGCGGTAACCATTGACCAGATTATAAGACGTCATCAGCGCCCACGGCTGCGAACTCTTCACGCATATCTCGAACCCTTTCAGATAGATCTCCCGAAGCGCACGCTCCGAGACTCTGGAATCACTGTTTTTCCGGTTCGTCTCCTTATTATTGCAGGCAAAATGCTTCACCGTGGCTCCGATATGCCGGGACTGAATCCCGTCAACCATAGCCGACGCAATCGTTCCCGTAAGCACCGGATCTTCCGAGTAATATTCAAAGTTCCTGCCGCACAGCGGGCTTCTGTGTATATTCATCGCCGGCGCCAGCCAGACCGCGATATTATTCTCTTTGACTTCTCCTGCAGCCGCATGTCCCACTTCCTTTACAAGCTCCGGGTTCCAGGTTGCCGCAAGCATCGTGGCGCATGGCCATGCCGTCGTACAGACGCCGCACTCCGGCGCGATACGAAGCCCTGCAGGACCGTCCGCCGTCATAATATTCGGGACGCCATACTCCGGAAGATTGCCGAAGCCAAAGGTATTCGCCACGCCGGTATTCGGCTGACCGCCGAGTAATTCCGCCATATCGCTGTCGGAAAGCTGCTCCATGAATTCCTCAAAATCAGCCTTTCCTTCCGCTACATCCTCCAACAGAATCCTGTGTTCTTTCGCCGCATCCTGTGCAAAAAGCAGATATCGGGGAATCTCCCGCACCGCCGGCACAACACACTCTGTCTCGTCCTCACTCCAGCCAAGTCCGTTTTCCATAAAATCATTAGGCTGTGTCAGCGGCAGCTTCTCCATAGACCCGTCAGAACACATACGTTCCTTAAGCTGCGACGGAGCCGCACGGTGCGTAAGCTTCTGTGTCACCCTGTCTTTTAAAAGCTCATATATATAATCAATCTTAACCGCATCCCGCACAGAATTTCCCACATAGAAGGAGTAGACGCCCTTCTCCAGGACGTACGCCGCTTCCGTCACCTTGCCCAGATCATCGTAAGACGCCATGGCGTCTACGGAAAATGATATCGTCAATACCTGTGCCTGTCCGGGTTCCAGTTTTTCAGTTTTCTGATACGCGATCAACTCTCTGGCCGGTTTCCCAAGAAGTCCCTGGGGCGCTCCATAATATACCTGCACCACTTCCTTCCCGCTATAGTCCCCGGTATTCGTAACCTTCACACCAACGGCGATCTCTCCGTCCTTCTCGCCTGCCCATAGTACTTCGATCCGGAATGTAGTATAGGATAATCCGTAGCCGAAGGGATAGTTCACCCGGCCTTTCGCCCCCTCCATCGTCTCAAAATACCGGTAACCTACATAGATATCCTCCGTATAATCTACATAATCCGGCGATTCATGGAACCCTTCCGTGGACGGATAATCTTCAATGCATGAGGCAAATGTATCCGGCAGTTTTCCCGACGGACTTTCTTCACCAAGCAAGATATCCGCCATGGCAAGTCCGCCCTCCATGCCTCCCTGCCACGCCATCAACACGGAAGATATCTTATCCTCCTTCACAAACCAACTGGTATCCACCATGCCCCCGACATTCAGGATTACGGCGACGTCTGTGAAATTAGCGCATACCGCATCCACCATAGCCTGTTCCCGGTTCGTCAGACAGTAATCACTGTTCTCGAAGATACGCTTACTCCACTCCGCCTGTTCTATCTCGCTTGGAACCGCTCCTTCATATTCCACACTCTGCCTGTCCCACCCTTCGCCGGAGAAGCGGCTGATCACAATGAGCGCCATATCCGCATTCTGCTTCGCCTCCTGCAAAAGCTGTATCGGAACCTCTGGTTCCACCGTCATGCCAGGTATCGCTCCGTCCTGATACTGACGTTTCACGTCCTCTTTATAGAACTGCGCCAGAGGTTCATACACACTGACCGGCTCCTCCCTCATGGTCAGGCCGTCATAAAGATTGCGCACATGAGATACCGTCACGTCGCCGCTTCCTCCTCCGCCCTTTACATAGTCGAATACGCCCTTGCCAAACAACGCAAGACGGACGCCTTTTTTCACCGGGAGCATGTGATTCCGGTTCTTCAAAAGGACGATTCCTTCCCTCCCCGCGCGCCGCGCCAATGACAGATGCGCCGATGACGCGGTCACTTTCATCTGATCTTCTCCCAGCGGAAGATTCGGCTGAAATCTTGATCTTGCCCATTTTTTTACCTCATTCATTGATGATCTCCTCCTTCTTCGCATCAGTTAATTTCTATTATATTCCCCCATGCCGGTGTTATCAACCGGCTATTTTCTTTCCGACGTCAGATATAAATACACAAGCCGGAATATCCTGGGGAAGGCTCAGCGTACGGTAATCCCCAAGCGCAGATTCCAGGATCCGGATTCCCTGCGACAGCATATTTTCAGACAAGGCAGCCTCCTGTATCCGATAGACCAGCTTAAAATGCCTGTCCCACTCCCCGGTCTCATAGCGGAAGACTTTCACTGCCCTGTGCATGCATTCATGCTTCACAAGTCTCTGAGATATGACGGCGAGAACATTATTATAGATCACCGCATTCATAATCGTCCGAGGGCAGTTTGCCTCCCACACTGTCTGGATATGAATGTCATGCGCGGACAGATACTGCTCGAAAAGCTTCCGGGTGCCGCTTCCCTTCTCCCGCATGGCGAATCTGCGTCCCTCCAGTTCAGAAGCATATACCGTATCCTTCTGGTAGAACTCATGCGTCTTCCCGCATACAAGAACCAGCGAATCTTCTACGATCGGAACGCAGATCAATTCCGGAGACTCGATGATTCCTTCCACCACCGCCACATCCAGTTCCCGCCGGAGCAGCTTCTGCTCGATCTCCTCCGTATTACTCACGAAAGAATAGATATCCATCTCAGGATGGCTCTTCTCGAGATCCGATATCACGCTCGACATCAGGCATGTCCCTACCGTCAGAGACGAACCGACACGCAGAGGCATCCGTTCCTGAAAACGCCGCATGGAAAGCTCAAGATTATCAAAATTCCCTACCGTCATCAGAGCAAGATTCAAAAGCTGTTTCCCTTCCTGGGTAATAAAAAGCTTCTTATGTGAACGCTCGAACAACTGCACCTGATAATGATCTTCCAGATCACGGATTGTCTGACTTACCGTAGGCTGCGTCAGATAGAGCCTGTTCGCCGCCACGCTCATAGAACCGGTCTCTGCCACTGCAATAAATATTTTCAAATGTCGAATCGTCATGATAGTATCCTCGCACTTTCCGTACCTATATATTGTGCGGCACACGTAATATATAGGTTTTTTCTATGTTAATAATTTGATTTTACGATTTTTCTTTGTGAATGGCAAGTATTATAATATATTTAGTAATACATAATCAGTACATACTTATGGAAAGAGAAAGGAGAGAATCACATTATGAAATATGTAATTCTTGGCGGCGTGGCTGCCGGTACAAAGGCAGCCGCAAAGCTAAAACGCTGCGACCGCAGCGCCGAGGTAAAGGTCTACACCAAAGGCGAGGACATCTCCTATGCAGGATGCGGACTCCCCTATTATATCGGAGGCGATATTCCGACCCGGGACGCCCTGATCGTGAATACCCCTGCCAAATATTCCGGGTTGACCGGAGCCGATACCTTCACCGGCTGCGAAGCTACCGGTATCGACAGCGGCACGAAGACCGTCACTTTAAAAAAGACCTCCGGAGAGACATTTACGGAGTCCTATGACAAACTCATCATCGCCACCGGTGCCGTTCCTTTTGTCCCGCCCGTGGACGGAACCGATCTTCCAGGCGTATTCTGTGTACGCACTCCGGACGACGCAGTCCGCACGCGCGCTTATGCAGAGGAACAGAAATGCCGTAAAGCCGTCGTCTGCGGCGCCGGATTCATCGGCCTTGAAGTCGCGGAAAATCTGATGGCGCTGGGACTTAATGTAACGGTGATAGACGCCGCTCCCCAGATCATGCCAAACGCCTATGACGAAGAGATGGCCGACTACGCAAAGAGACAGCTCAAGGCCGCCGGTATGCGCGTGCTGACTTCCACCAGCCTGAAAGGGATCGAAGGAGAAGGCAAGGCCGAGAAGGTTGTTACCGATAACGGAACCTATGCCGCAGATATCGTGATCATGGCCATCGGCGTGCGTCCCGCAACCGCATTCCTTAAGGATTCCGGACTTGAGATGTTCAAGGGAACCATCCTGGTGGATGAAAAGATGCAGACCAACCTGCCTGACGTCTACGCGGTGGGCGACTGTGCCATGGTTAAGAACGCATTGACCGGACAGGGACAGTGGTCGGCGATGGGCTCCACCGCCAACCTGGCCGCCCGCGCCATGGCCAAATCCCTACACGGCGCCGGCAGCGGTTACGGCGGATGTCTGGGAACCGGCGTCGTCCGTCTGCTTCCTTCCCTGAACGGCGGACGCACCGGTCTTACAGAGGCACAGGCAAAAGCCGCCGGTTACGAGACCACCTCCGCGATCTGCGTGCTGGACGATAAGGCGCATTATTATCCGGGCGCTTCTTCTTTCGTCATCAAACTGACTGCCGAGACTTCTTCGGGAAGATTGCTGGGACTTCAGGTATTCGGAGCCGGAGCCGTCGATAAGATAACGGATATCGCCGTCGTCGGAGTATCACAGCATATGAAGCTTCATGACTTTGATACCCTTGACTTCGCGTATGCGCCGCCGTTCTCTACGGCAATCCATCCGTTTGTCACCGCCTGCTACATTTTGGAAAATAAGATCGACGGTCACTTTGATTCCATGAGTCCGACCGAGTACGCGAAGGGCGCCGCCAGGGATTATATCGTACTGGATGTACAGCCCGCTCCGGCCATTCCTAACGCGCGTTGGATCGACCTGGCTTCCGTAAACGGTCCCATCGAAGGACTGGAAAAGGACGCGAAGCTCCTGCTCGTATGTGCGAAGGGCAAACGCGGATATTTCCTGCAGAATCGTCTGAAAGCCCTGGGCTATACCAACACAAAGGCTCTGGAAGGCGGCGCTTTCTTCAACGAAGTGAAAGTGCCCCGCAGCGGCAAGAAGCTCTCCGCCGCAGAGATCAAACGGGTCAAAGGGCTGGGATGTCTGCAGGATAAGAGATATGACGATGTATTCAACGTACGCGTCATCACCCGGAACGGTAAGCTGACCGCCGCAGAACAGCTCAAGATTGCAGAAGCCGCAGAGAAATTCGGTTCCGGCGAGGTTACGATGACCACCCGCCTTACGCTTGAGATACAGGGAGTAAATTACGATAACCTGGAAGCAATCTTCGCTTTTCTTGAGGAGGCAGGACTTAAGACCGGCGGAACCGGTTCAAAGGTTCGTCCGGTAGTTTCCTGTAAAGGCACTACCTGCCAATATGGTTTGATCGACACCTTCGCCCTCTCCGAGAAACTGCATGATCTTTTCTACACCGGTTACCATGACGTATCCCTGCCGCACAAATTCAAGATCGCGGTAGGCGGCTGTCCGAACAACTGTGTAAAGCCGGATCTCAACGACCTTGGCATCATCGGCCAGCGTGTACCGGAGATTGATCTGTCCAAATGCAAAGGCTGCAAGAACTGCCAGGTTCAGAATACCTGTCCGATTAAGGTCGCCTCTCTGATTGACGGCAAGATCCAGATTCCGACCGAGGCGTGCAACCACTGCGGACGCTGCGTAGATAAGTGTCCGTTCGGAGCAGTGACAGAATCCGTAACCGGTTACAAAGTATATATCGGCGGACGCTGGGGCAAGAAGGTTGCCGAAGGACGCGCGCTGGATCGGATCTTTACATCTGAAGAAGAAGTCGTGGATGTCGTAGAGCGCACGATTCTCTTCTTCCGCGACGAGGGCTTATCCGGAGAACGTCTCGCAGATACCGTCGCAAGGCTTGGATTCGATTATGTACAGGATAAGCTGCTGAACAGCAAGATCGACAAGACTAAGATCCTCGAGAAAAACGTTGTAGGCGGGGCTACCTGCTAATATATTTTCTCATCAAGCATCCGTTCAGAATTCATGCACGAACATAACTTTGCGCAATTAACGGAGAATTCTATCAGCATATGATTCACCGTCAA
Organism: uncultured Dorea sp.; assembly: GCA_947564705.1. Classification (GTDB taxonomy): domain Bacteria; phylum Bacillota; class Clostridia; order Lachnospirales; family Lachnospiraceae; genus Sporofaciens. Next base: position 12,412 of record CANODD010000010.1, read on the forward strand.
TTGCGCAATTTATTTCGTCTGTTTATCACGATTTGACACAGAACCCCCTATCACTTTATACTCCTTCCCCGTCAAATTCCGGTATAAAGCTCTCCGACGCCGTTCCCCCCTCCTGGATATATCCATTCGTCACACCAATCTCCAACGCATGGTCTACAACCTTCTCATATTCTCTCTTTGTCACCCTGCGTCCAAGCTGATCCAGATCCTTCGCCCGCGGCATCGGAGTGTATTGATTCATAACACTGATCATAATCCGATCTCCATATGTTTCCTGCAGATAACTGATAATCTCTTTCGAATCCTTCACATGCCCGGGAAGCACCAGATGACGCACAATCACTCCCCGCTTCATCAATCCGGTCTTTTCATCCATCTCTATTCCACCTGTCTGACGAACCATCTCTTTCACTGCCTGCTTTACATAGACCGTATAATCCGAAGCGCAAGATAATCTCCGTGCGAGCCTTTCATTCATATATTTAAAATCCGGCAGATAGATATCCACGTATCCCTCTAGCATCTGTAAGGTTTCTTTACACTCATAGCCGCTCGTATTATATACAACGGGAATATGTAATCCTTCTCTCTTCGCAAGATTCAGGGTCTCTATAATCTGAGGAACATAATGCGTCGGCGTCACAAGATTTACATTATGCGCTCCCTGCCCTTCAAGCTCAAGGAATATCTCCGCCAATCTTTCGGTGGTGATTTCTTTTCCTGCCTTAGCGCCGGCAATATTATAATTCTGGCAGAAGACGCACCGCATATTACACCCGGAGAAAAAGACCGCTCCGGAACCATTTTCTCCGGAAATACAAGTCTCCTCCCATCTATGAAGAGCCGCCCTCGCAACAACAATCTTTGAAGTCACTCCGCAATATCCGGTGTATCCCCCTTCCCGATTAACATGGCATCTTCGAGGGCACAACGTACAATCCGACATGTATGTATCCTGAGCTTTCATGCAATTCGCTCCTTTTCTCCGGGTTCGATTATGAACGTGTCAGTACACTAGCCGTTCCGGCTGCCTTCTATTACTCTCTCGACAAAACCTGCCGAAGCCACCGGCCGGAATCACTGAAGTCCTCTTCCGAAAATCCCGATGTCTTATCCACCGTACTGCGAATAAGCGCGGAAGTCTCCTCTTTATTCGACAAATTCCACGCCACATAGCTGACCTGATACCGATCCAGCGTCTCTACCCATGCATTGGCCTGAGCTTCATCAATCCCTCCATTTCCGCTGGCATCACAGATTCCGTACTCCGATACGAATACCGGCAGCCCTGCGTCGATAGCCTCTGCCATAGTATTTCTCAGAGAGTCCGTATGCGTCGCCGCATAAAAATGTAGCGTATACATGATATTTTCAAAACCTGTGACCGGATCTGCCGCCGCCTCATTTACATACTGAGACCAATTCGGCGTTCCCACCAGAATCACCGCATCCGGATCATTTGCACGGATAGCCGGGATAATCTCGTTCGCATATGACTTGATCTCTCCCCATGAAGTCCCTCCGTTCGGCTCATTACAGATCTCATACAGCACATTGTTATGATCGGCGAACTCCTTCGACATCTCATCAAAAAACCCTAATGCTTCTGCCCGATACTGATTCGGATTGTTGTCGGATAAGATATGCCAATCCACGATCACATACATATCTTGATTCGTCGCATATTCCACACCGCGCCGAATCAGATCTTTCAGCCCGTCCTTATCTCCGTCCGTACAATAACCGCCCGATTCCGCCGTATACATGGCAAGACGGACAACATTAACACCCCAATCTTCTCGTAGTTCTCCAAAAAGCTCTTCATTCACATACTGGGGAAACCACGCCAAACCATGTGTACTGATACCCCGAAGCTGCACTGCTTCCCCCTGCTGATCCACGAGCTGCGTGCCCCTAACCGCAAGCCTGCCGCAGATGGACGGCGCCTGAAGTAACCCTTCCGTTTCCTGGATTTCCTCTAATGCCTTTTCTTCGGCCGCCTCTTTTTCACTCTCTTTTTCGCCGCCCTCTTTTTCGATCTCTTCCCTGGATTCCTGTATTTCTGTCTGCTCCTTCTCTTTTGGCTGTGCCTCTTCCTTCTCTTTCCCCCTGCCGCATGCTGTAAGACAGTACACAAGCGCCAGGAAGATACAAGAGACGATACACATTATCCGCTTTCTTTTGTTTTTCATAAACCGCTCCTTTTATTACTTATTTGCCGGCCATCCGCTTTCCCTTCCGCCCGATTCTTTTTAATACAATTCCCAAACTGATTATACACCACATCTCCTAATTTGGTAACCGCCTATAATACAAAAATTCCTTTCATCCTTTATAAAGGATTATCCTCAGAGAGCCTTCCTCTAAAAAGCGTCTGTATTGCATACAAATAATAACCGTCACCGTCCCTAAAAACATCCCTCCTCCTATGACCTGCAGCCAGATATGAAGCATTCTCTGCCATCTGTCAAATTCCTGGTACACCATAAGTCCTTGTATCTGTTCCGTCTTCTCTTGAAAAATTCTGCTGAAAAATTCAAAATCCGACCAATAAGAAGGCAGATAATCACTTCCAGGATTGGCTATCTTCACCCCCGACAGGAGTATTCCGGCCGATACCGCCAGACAGAGCCATATTATATATCTCCTGCCGGGCCGTCTCTTTCCAAGGTTTTCCGCCAGTAAGCTCCCTGCAAGGAAAACTGTCAAAGCCGCAACCCCCGCATAGAACAGACATCCCGTCACATAATATAGCTGTCCGTCTATTCGCTGTCCCTTTGTCCCTCCGAAAGCCACTTCCAACAGACTTACTGTCTGGCGAAATGATTGTTCCTTTTCTTTTTTCTGTACTGCTATCCCGTCAAACACAGCTCCCTCCTCAGCCGGAATTATACAGATCGGCGTATCTCCTTCCAATACTCCTGCAATCCTGAGATTCGTTCCGCCTAAAGATACCGTTAATCCGGATACATCCTCCGAGCCAAATAACTGCCGTACCGTTTTCTGATCCAACAGACATACGCCCTCTTCCCCCGCCGTAAAATATCTTCCGCCGATCAACGCATTTCCAAAGATTGCTCCCGGATATCCTTTAACCTGATAACAGGCAGCCTCCTGCCCATGCCCCGTATCTTCTGACACAAGCCGCCGCATACCGTCTCTTCTCCACACCGCCGCACCTGCGCATAATCCGCTGTCTTCATTCTCCTTCCACTGATCAAACCCGTACTCTGTAATACCTCCCGCCGGATAATACAGAGAAATGATATCCGCATCCTCTCCTAACCGCTTGAGTCCCCACAGTATCCAGATATGAACTGACAGATACAAAAGCAGCATACCTGCAAAATACAATTTCCGGCCCCTCGGCCTTTTTCTTCCTGTCCTTTGTCTTCCCATATGACCTGCCCCCTACTCTTTTTGACGTCCATGCCCTGTCTCGCCGCGCCATTCGAGGACTTCTTTTCCATATGATCTGCCCTCTATTCCTTTAGACGCACCCTGTCTCCTTCCGCCACATATTTTTCTGAGGAAACAATCACTTTATCCTCTATAGAGAGCGTGGATGTGATCGCCGCATTCTTCGCATCTTTCTCCAGCACAGTGACCGGAACTTTCTTTGCCGTCTGCACAGTCCCAAGCATCTGCTCCTCCTCTGCCAGAACCAGGCAATAAGTCTCATTCACATCTTCCCGGAGAGCGCCGAGAGGAATCATCTGTTCATATTCTTTCTCCGTCGGGATCTCTGTCTGCCAGGTAAAGGTATCTCCGCTCTTAACCTCCGTATTCTCCGGCACGGAAGCCAGCCAGAAAGTTTGCGCCTCCTGAGAAGCAGAACCTCCTGTATCTGTATTTCCTCCCGAAGCGCCGCCGTCCGCCGCGCCGATACCTCCTGCCGCCCCTCCTGTATCCGTTTCTATGGATTCAAACCGAACTGTTTTTTTCTTTCCCGCTCCCAACTGAACTTCCGCCTCCTGGCCTGCCTTAAGCTTCTCTTTATCCTTCGCTTTCATCCGGCCCTTCAACTGAAATCCGCCGCTTCCTATCACAAATACCTCTGATCCGGACGTGACGGCCCCAACCTCTACGCCGACTTTCAGTACCGTACAATCCCGGTCCGCACAGATCTTCCCTTCCGCTGCCTGATAGCCCTTAAGCCTTTCAAGTTCTCTTCTTGTGTAGTCTATCTGAACCTTTGAGGCCTCCGCTCCGAGCCTCGCCGCCTCTGCCGCATTTGCCGCGTTGATATCCTGCGCCTTATCTTCCTGCTCTGCCAGTTCATAAGCATTCTGCGCCTGATTCACTTCCTCCATGGCAGATTCAACTCCGGCATATGCCTCCTGAAGCGCCGACTCAAGCTCCTGCTTCCTTAATTGCCATGCGTCATCCTGAGTATTCCCCGGAACGACACCTAGACCGGCGCTTTCCTGCCCGCTGTCATACCGGTTTTCATTGCCGTTTTCCGGTCCGTCGTCATCCTCGATTATATTTTCGATTATATTCTTATCCAATTCTGCCGATTCCGCCGAATCTACAAAATTATGATACATTCTCTCCGCATCTTCCGCTTTCTGGCGCGCCGCATCCAACTGCCGCTGTGCCTCTGTCAGCGCCTGTCCCGCTCCTGTCACTGCCGGAACTCTGGCCTGTTCTCTTGCCGACACCTGCTGCTGCGATGCCTGCAGCTCCATCTGTGTCAGCTCCGCCTGCTTTTTGTCGATTAATTGCTGCAGATATTCCATGCGGAACCTGACCAGACATTCTCCGCTCTTAACCTGAGTTCCCTGCTTCGCCGTCCATTCTACCTGCTGCTCCGGCCACAGGAAGATCTGATTCTCCTGCACCGGCGCTACGATTCCTTCTCCCTCGTAAGTATACGACAGCCGACCCCTCACGGTTTTTTCCACGTTCACCTGCGCGACCAGTACAGACGCGGCCGCGCGGGATGTGACGGATGCTGCCGCCATAATTGCAAGGAAACCCCATAGAATTCGTATCATCCGTTTCTTATCATAAATCATCTAATCGATCTCCCTCCTCATACTGCTCCCGGACGCCGCGATCCCCTGTTCCAGATTATCCTGTCCGCAGAAGAATAACAATACTGCCGGAAGCAGCGTAACGATCGACGCGGCAAACGCCAAAGCAGCGTCCGTATGTATCATTTGAGGCAAATATAAAGAAAGCGGCTGCAGAGATTCTGTCTTTAGATAAGTCATAGGCTGCTCGATTGCATTCCAGTATTCCAGAAAGCCTAATATCAGAATCGAAAAGATTCCCGGCATTCCAAGTGGAATTCCTATTTTAAAAAATATCAGAAAATCACCGGCGCCGTCGATTCGAGCCGCCTCAATCACTTCTTCCGGGATTCCTGCAAATGTTTTCTGCAGGATGAACACCGGCAGGGTAGAAAAGATTCCCGGCAGGATCACGGCCGCGCGGGTATCCATCAGATCAGCCGCATTCAAAACCAGGTACCCGGAAACCATCGTAACCTGAAAAGGCAGAAGCATCAGAAGCATATACAATAACCACAACATCCTCTTCCCAGGAAAACGGAACTTCGCAAAAGCCCATGCCGCAGGCGCCGCCGCAAAAAGCTGTCCGAACAGCACGCCTGCCGTCTGAATCATAGAATTCCAAAAAGCCGTAAAATATTCCGGAGAGTCCAGCAAAAGCCGGATATAAGCCCGGAGAGTCGGATATTGCGGAAAAAAGCGTATCCGGACATGCCCGCCGGAATCTGCCAGAACCGCGCCGCATGTCTCCAACAGCTCCTGCTTTCCCATAAACGAATTTACCGCCAGCATAAACAGCGGGAATATCATAATCAGGAACATGATCAGCAATATTCCGTCTGCCAACCGATTCAGAAACTTCTTACCAAGCAATAAGCCCAGCCTATGTATCTCCATAGTTCTTACTCCCTCTTCCATCTATTCTGCCGTTTTGCACGACCGCTCTGCCGCCGCCAGAATTCCTCCGGACAGAATCACCAGCATGACTGCTGCCGCCGTCATTTTCTGAATATCCAGACTCACAAACCAGTTATTAAACAGATGCTGCAGCATGTAGATACTCTCATGCGGATAATCCCCCGCCAGCAAATACGCCTCCCGGAATACCCGAAACGCATTGACGAACGACAAAAGTCCTGTTACGAACACTGTCTCTTTTAACTGCGGCAGCGTAATGTAGCGAAAGCATGCCCATTCTCCCGCTCCCTGGACTCTGGCCGCTTCATACTGTTCTTCCGGAACCGCGCCGAGTCCCGCCAGCCACAGGATCATATCATAACCGAGATTCTTCCAGATATAACAGCCCACCAGTACCCAAAATGCCGAATCTTCCCCAAGCCAGTCCCTCCCTGTGATACCGAACAGTCCCACCAACTGTCCGAGCCATCCTTCCTCGTCAAACACCATCTGAAAGAAGATCACGACAGAGGCCGCCGGAATCGCCATAGGCAGAAGGAAGCCGGTCTTTACCCATCTCTGAAATCTGACCGTCTTTCTTACCAGAACTGCCAGAAACAGGGATAACAGCAATAACAACGGAAGACAAACAACGATGAACCTGACCGTATTCCCGGCTGCCAGCCGAAACGCTTCATTTGAAAGTACCGTCCGGTAGTTCGAAAGCCCTACAAAACCATCGCCCGCCGCCTGTAAAAAAGACCTCCGAACCACATCCAGAAACGGAATCAATACGAATCCTCCTGTTCCCAGAAGGCTCGGGATCAGGAAAAGAATACCTCTTTTATTCCGCAAGATAAGTATCCACTTTCTGCGCAATATTTTTTGCCGCCGTCTCTGCATCCATACTTCCCCTTAAGCATGCGTCCGCTTCTGTCTGATAGATATTCCAGACGACGCACTCCTGTATCGCCGGCCTGCCCACCGTATGGCATTTGGCTATCAAGTCCTCCACTTCTTCCCTGGTTGGATATCCTGCGTCTACACTAATCTCAGCTTCACCCTCTATATTCCAGCTTGACGATGCGCCAAGGCTCTGGGCGTACTCGCTGTCAACCTCTTCTTTGAGACGGTTAAGCCCTGCTTCTAATACCGGCAGACCGTCGTCCAGCGGTTTTTCCTGTACCTCCGCGGAAAACAGATATTTCACAAATTCTTCCGCCCTCTCTATCTGATCCGAATTTTGATTGATCCCTACGATTCCCTCCGGTATATAAAAATCATTCAGTGTATCCGGCGAAAGGTTCATCTGCCGCATGATCGCATATGGAATCATCATATCCGGCATACCAGAGATCGGGTCTGTCGAAATACTATTCGGGTGATTCAGGATCGCCGCGCTTCCCGCATTACTGAATATCCCCTGATGGAATATCTGCGAAGCCACGCCCATGCCTAATTCATTCGTTTCAACATCATCGAATGCCTCTGTCCTTGCATTCTCCGCGATCTTTAACTCAACTTCCAACAACTCCGTAAGCTTCTTCTGATCTACCTTCCCCTTCTCTCCAATTACCTCATCCTGATACAACTGGAACAGAAAATCACGGATATAATCCCGCTCTGCCACGCCTACGACACTCTGATCCGGATGCTCCTCCACATAAGTCTTCAGGCTCTCAAGGGAAGCAAACGCTGCTTTGACCTGCTCGTCCCCATATATAATCGGAATACTGAATTTTACCGGCATTCCATAGATCTTCCCCTCCTTTTGCGCCGCATTTCTTAAGACAGGTTCCAGATATGCTTCCTTTGCCGTCAAACCGTCCGCCAGCTCCGTCAGATCTGCAAGCATTCCCTTTTCTATATAAGCGTCTGTCGGAAGACCGTCCAATAAAAGCACATCGGCGCCGTTTCCGCTAAGCAGCTCCGTATTCAGCGTACGGATATCATCCTTGGTGATTCCTTCCTCCTTTCCTGAAGTCTGGAATTCTACTTTGACATCAGGATGTGTCTTCTGGAAACCAAGGACCGCGTCCTGAACCGTCTGATTCTCTGACAGCCCAAATACCTTAAGCGTATGTTCCGGTACTGCCGACGCCCCGGCATCATACACATAATGTACCAGACTATAGGTCGCTGCTTTCGCCTGCTGATAAAGCGCATAAAAATCATGATCCTGCCCTGATATAAATCCGGCCGTATAATTCGTTGATGAGCTCATCTCCCCCATGCTTCCGTCCATAATGACTTCACTGGTTTCATTTCCCGCTGTTATACGCGTGATTCCGGTTTCCGAGATGAGATACCAGTTCTCCTCATCATCATTGCACATCTGACCGGATTCCGTCTGCTCTGCCTTGAGCGTTCCTTTTTCCGTCAGATCAGAAGAATAGACGGTAAAAATCCCTTCCTCCGTATTGACCGCCATATCCCCGTTTTCCGCGCCAAAGAGTACCCTCTGCATACTAGAAAGCGCCTGCACGCCGTTAATTTCATGGATTACCTCCAGCGAATCCCGGTCTATCACCACGATTTTGGCCTGATACATATCGTACATCCAGTAATTGCCGCCGCCGTCAATCTGCATATCGATAATTGCCGGAAATCCATACTCGCCCGGCTGTTCCAGATACGCTATTCCCAGCTTCTCCCCCGTCTTCCCGTCGCTGCTTCTTACAAGATGTGTACACATCTCTTCATCTATAGCCCTTAAGACCTGCGTCCCATCCCCGGTCTCCTGTACCTCCTGTATATATACAGCCTGACCGTCGAAAATCCCGGCTGCCCAGTCAAGGCTTGTCCGTTCCCACTGGCCGTCCTTATATTCATACCGAAACACCTGCATACTTTCTGTCTGCGAATACAGGACAGGATTCCCTACCCCGGACTTCTCCAGATTCGTGATCTCCTCCCCGTCTTGTATTGGCAGTTCCACATTTTCTTCTACATAACGGCCTTTTGCCGGGCTGTCTCCGCCGCCTTTATCCTCCTTTCCCTGACCGCACCCGGTTAGCAATCCCATTGCCAGCACCGCCGCCGATATAATAGCCGTAAAACGGCAGAATGGTTGAAATCTACACACCTTCATAGCTTTTCTTCTCCCTTCTTCTATCTATATTCAAAAATTTTTCAGATGTTATCCTAAACTATACTCGAAAAATCTCAAATAATCTTTTAAAATCATTTCTTTTTTTTAAAGATTTTTTTGAGATTTCTCTGGTATACTCTATATATTAATAAGCAGTAATGAATAAGCGGGATATTTTTATCTGATACATTCAAGAAAAAGCAGATAGCCGGCAAATGAAATAAATGAAAGAATGAATGAATGAATGAGGAGTATATTATAGAAGATGCATATATTGATTATCGAAGATGACAAAGAACTGTGCGATGCCCTGAAAATGCAGCTTTCCGCCAGAAACCACACTGCCGAATGCTGCCATACCGGAAGCGAGGCGCTTTATTTCGCCATGTCCGACGCCTACGACCTGATTCTCTTAGACCGTATGCTGCCGGAAATCGACGGATTGTCCATCTTAAGAGCTATCCGCCAGAATAATATCACAGTACCCGTTATTCTAACGACTGCACTCGGCTCTCTGGACGACCGAATCAGCGGCCTTGACTGCGGCGCGGATGATTATATGGTGAAACCCTACGCTGTCGAAGAGCTGCTGGCTCGTATCAGAGCTCTGTCCCGGCGTCCGAAAGCATTTTCTGACCATCAGCGCCTGTCTTTTTTAGATATCCGTTTCGACCCTGATTCCAGGACCCTGACCTGCCATAACAAGGAACAATTACTTTCCGGGAGAAAAGCCCTTCTTCTGGAATTCTTCCTGCGTAATCCAAACAAAACTCTGACAAGAGAACAGATCTATTCCCGGGTATGGGGACCTGACGGGACGGTAGAAGACGGGAATCTGGACACATACGTCTATTTTCTCAGAAAACATCTGCAGACACTTGGAAGCCATGCTTGCATTTCCACCGTACACGGCGTAGGATATCGTTTAGAAGAAGGAGCGGAAAGCCATGTTTCCTAGATTGCAGAAAAAATTTGTTACTCTATACACATTAAGCACCGGCCTGATCATGACTTTTATCTTGTCCATTGCTTTTCTTTTCTATGCCTCGTCTCAGGAAAACCGTCAGATATCATCCTTTCAGGAACATCTTTTTACATTAATGACCCAGCTCCAGGTTAATCCCCGCTTCGCAGACTCTTTTCTGGCGCAAATGGAACAAAACAACCGGCTTATCATTTATATCGAAGAGAACGGTACGCCCTTCTTCTTCCCCGGCGCTTATGAGACCCATACCGATCGGGAGATTCTGCTGAAAACCGCCGAAAAAGCGGCGCAAGAAGAAAGCATTTACTTGGACTCCCATCCTATTTCCTCTGATCTTCTTCAATCATCCGTATTCCAGATTGCCGGGGCCAGGAAGGACTGCTATCTTGGGAATGTCCTGATTCTCCGCACGGCCTCAGGATATAAGAAATTAATCCTGCTTCTGGATATCACCGACAATCGTATAAAGCTCCTGGAAACAGGATGCGTCTATCTGCTGATCGATCTGTTCGGAATCCTGCTTCTCTTCCTGTCCGGACGCTGGTTCGTCCGCCGCTCTTTGAAGCCATTGGAGGAAACCTGCCAAAAACAACAGGACTTTGCCGCCGCCGCTTCCCACGAGCTTCGGTCGCCGCTTGCGGTTATCCAGACGACAGCCGACGCCATCACTGCCCGGCCTGAAGAATGCGGAAGATGTCTCTCTGTAATCAAAAACGAATGCCGGCGCGGCAACGCCCTGATCCAAAACCTTCTGTTACTGGTTACGGCAGAGCAGAACGAATGGTCCGTCAAAAAAAGAAAGTTTGAAATGGATGAACTGCTGCTGAATCTGTTAGAACTGTATGAAGATCGGAAGAGCACACGTCTGAACTCCAGTCACTTAG
>CANODD010000011.1 GCA_947564705.1 uncultured Dorea sp.
AGGCCGCCATGTCGTTTCTACGAGGAATAGCGCCGGAAGAAGTACAATGGCGGCGGAACCCTGCTCATAGAGGCAGACTGTACGGGCGGCGTACCGTGGGGAAAAGTAGCGGTTCGCCAGCGTCAGGACAGCATAGGAGAGGCTTGAGACCATCCCCCAGATGATTCCGATGGTAGTATGGTTTGCCATGGAGAATTCCGGGATGGTGATTATAACGCCGATCAGCAAAAGTATGGCGCTTAGGACGCTCCGGCTCCGTAATTTCTCATGGAATACGATTGGTTCTATGAAGGTCAGGAACAGCGGGAATGTAGAAAATGTAATCGTCCCGATGGCTACGGTTGATACCTGTATGGATTGGAAGAATGTAGTCCAGTGTATCGCCATGACCGCGCCTGTCAGAATGATCATACAGTAATCTTTTCTGGAGTTAAGCCGTAAGGAATCCTTTTTGGCTGCTGCGATTATGAGCAGAAGCAGAGAAGAGCAGACCACCCGGCCAAGGGCTACGAGGACTGCGGGAACTTCTACGAATTGCGCGGCGACGCCTGCCAGCCCGAAGAGCATGACGGCGATATGCAGATATATGATATTTCGGTTAAAAGATTCTTCGGTACGCATATTTCAATGTCCTTTCAGGTGCGTTAACTAGATATATTATAGCGGAAAGATAAGAAAAGTCAATAATGAAAACGTGTGTACAGGAAGAGCGCAAAAAGAGCGCCGAAGGAGGAGAGTATTCATATGACAATAGAGATTCCCGGATATAAGAGGTTAGATTTGGATTACCTGGTACTGGATTACAATGGGACTATTGCCAGAGACGGATTGATTCCGGAGGATATGCGGGGGCGTCTCAGGGAACTGGCGGAGAAGTTCAAGCTCTATGTGGTCACGGCCGATACCCATGGAAACGCGAAAGCGGAATGCGACAAATTACCTGTGGAGATCAGGACATTTCCGTCGGAGGATGCTGCGCGTGCCAAGAAGGAGATCGTAGAGAAATTGGGCGCCGGAAGGTGCGTATGTGTGGGAAATGGACGGAACGACGTGTTGATGTGCCGGATCGCGGGGCTTTCCGTCGCGGTGATGGATATGGAAGGTGTGTATGGCAGATTGGCGGCGGAGGCGGATGTCTGTGTAAGGTCTATGCAGGAAGGAATGGATCTGCTGATGAATGAGAAACGGCTGATTGCTACGCTGCGGGGATAGAGACATACGGCTGCTGTTAAGATATAATAAATTGTCAGAAAAGATCAGAAGGAGGAAAAGAAAATGGCGTTGATGCATGTGGATTTTTTTTCGGACGTGCTTGGTATGAGTATGAATATGGATGTGATTCTGCCTCAACAGACAAGAGGACAGATCGGCATGGAAGGAAAGGCGGAGAACGGAAAGTATAAGACCATGTATCTCTTACATGGGATGAGCGACGACCACACGACCTGGCAGCGCAGGACTTCGATTGAGCGTTATGTAAGCAGCCTTGGGATTGCGGTGGTGATGCCTGCGACTCATCTGGGATTTTACACGGATACTACCTATGGGATGAGATACTGGACCTTTATCTCGGAGGAATTGCCGCGTATCTGCCGTGAATTCTTCCCTCAGATGTCCGAGAAGAGGGAGGATACATTGGCGGCGGGATTATCCATGGGCGGGTACGGCGCATGGAAACTGGGACTTCGGGCAGGCGGTACGTTCGGCGCGGCGGCGTCCTTGTCGGGGGCATTGGATATTGTGGAGGATTACAGGCGGACAGAGAGAGAAATGGCGGACAGGCTTTTGCTGTTCAAGGGAATTTTCGGTGATATTCGCCGGCTGGAGGGCTCGGATAACGATATCCTGGCTCTGGCGGATAAGCTTGCGGCTTCGAATCAGGAACGTCCTCGCCTGTACGCGTGGTGCGGTACAGAGGATTTCCTATATCAGGGCAACCGGAAAGCATGGGCACATGTGCAGAATCTAGGATACGAATTAAGCTGCAGTGAGTCTGCAGGAGATCATCAGTGGAAATATTGGGATGAGAAGATAAAGGATGTATTGGATTGGTGGTTAAGAGACCGGGGGAACTGCGGCGCCGACGAGTGATATTGATTTCGTCGTCTATGGATGCAGCGATATGTTTCATCTGGAAGAAGCTATTTCGGAGATAGATACGCTCAGGAAAACCAGTTGGCGCACGACTATGACGGGACCTTTGCGGCAGAAATATTTCAGGATATCATAAGGGTATATTATCCTCTGTTTGAAGGACTCAAAGAAGATGTTGAGAAATATTATCAGTAAAAGGAGTCTTGCTAACTTTCGGAAAGATATCTATAATAAACAGAGATATCTATAATAAATAGAGATATCTATAATAAGCAAAGATAACAATAATAAATAAAAATATCTGTGATAAAGAGATCAGAGTACACATGTTAAAAGGGAGGTTTTTAATGATGGAAATAAGAGAGGGATATATGCCGTTTCTGGAGTATAAGACTTATTACCGCATCGTGGGAAAGAAGACGGGGAATAAGAAGCCGTTGGTTCTGCTTCATGGCGGTCCGGGTTCTACGCACAATTATTTTGAAGTATTAGACCGTCTTGCTGAGGAGGACGGACGTGAGCTGGTTATGTACGATCAGCTTGGATGCGGAGAATCTTATGTGGAGAATCGGCCGGACCTGTGGAATTCAAAGACATGGATCGATGAATTGGTCGCCGTCAGAGAGCATCTGGGACTTGAGGAGATACATCTGCTGGGTCAGTCATGGGGAGGAATGCAGCTTCTGGAGTATGTATGTAATCGCAAACCGGAAGGTTTGAAAAGCCTGATACTCTCCAGTACTCTACCGGCTTCCTGGATGTGGGGAGAAGAGCAGCAGCGTTTGATTCAAGAACTGCCGCCGGAGATGCAGGCTTCGATCAAGAAAGCGATGGAGGATAACGACTACAGCGATCCGGGATATATTGCGGCGGAGGCGGAATATATGCTCCGTCATGCTGCGGGCGAGGTAACGGAAGATTCGCCGGAATGTCTGAGGCGTCCGAAGAAAATGGGGAGGGAAGCTTATGTCGTAGGCTGGGGACCCAACGAGTATACGCCCCTTGGGACCTTGAAGGATTATGATGTGACAGAGCAGCTTAAGGATATTAAAGAACCGGCGCTGGTGATCAACGGAGGAAATGATCTGTGTACGCCTTATATTGCGAAATACATGTATGACCGAATTCCGAATTCCAGATGGGAGTTATTCCGCACCTGCAGACATATGTGTTTCGTGGAGGATACGGACAGATATGTGGAGCTTATGAAGGAATGGCTGAACGCCAATGATTAGGTTCGGGATTGACGTTCCAGCCGGTTTTTGACCGGATGGAACGTTGGATGGAGAAGGAATTATGATTATTGCGTTAATTTTGTCTGGCGGCACAGGCAGCAGGCTTGCGTCAGATATACCGAAACAATATATAGAGGTGAGGGGAAGATCGGTCATTTCCTACAGTATAGAATGTCTGTACCGGCATAAAGAGATTGATGCTATCCAGATTGTCGCGGAGCCTGTTTGGCGGGATCAAATTGAAAAGTGGATAACAGACGAAGGGTTTGAGCAGAAGTTCAGGGGTTTTTCTGCACCGGGTGAAAATCGTCAGCTCTCGATTCTTCATGGGCTGGAAGATATCAGATTGTATGCAGAGGATGCGGATTACGTTTTGATCCATGATGCCGCCCGCCCGCTGCTTCGGGAAAGTCAAATTACAGAATGTATAGAAGGAGCGGCGGGGCATGACGGTGTTCTTCCGGTGCTGCCTATGAAGGATACAGTCTATTTAAGTTCGGATGGAAAGACGGTTAAATCTTTGTTAAACCGAAGCGAGATTTATGCAGGACAGGCTCCGGAGATGTTCCGGCTCGGCGCTTATTATGAAGCGAATCGTCAATTATGCCCAAAGCGGATTCTGCAGATCAACGGTTCTACAGAACCTGCCGTCATAGCAGGGCTGGATGTGGCGATGATCCCCGGCGACGAGAGGAATTTTAAGATCACGACGAAGGAAGATCTGCAGAGATTTCGGGAGATAGAGGAGGAGAAGAATAGATGAAAGCATGGGTTCTGCATGGTATTGGTGATATCAGGTTTGAAGAAGTGGAAGAACCTGATCTGCAAGAAGGAGAAGTACTGATACAGGTCATGGCGGCCGGAATCTGCGGCTCGGATATTCCCCGTATCTACCAGAACGGAGCTTACAGACATCCGTTAATCCCGGGGCATGAATTCTCTGGCGTGGTGGTGAAGACGGGAATTGCCGTGGATACAGATTTAAAAGGAAAAAGGGTGGGTATCTTCCCTCTGATTCCGTGCAGAGAGTGCCCTCCGTGCAGCCGAAAGCAGTATGAGATGTGCAGGAATTATAGCTATCTCGGTTCTCGCAGAGACGGCGGTTTTGCGGAGTTTGCGGCGGTTCCTGCAGAGAATCTGATACGGCTTCCGGATCATGTGTCATTCGAAGCTGCGGCCATGATGGAGCCTATGGCGGTGGCGGTTCATGCCATGAGGCGGATCAGTCCTTGTGTATCCGACAGGATTGTAATCTGCGGTGCGGGTACGATAGGAATGTTGCTGTATTTATTTTTGAGGGAAGCGGGGATGAAGGATATCTTCGTATTCGGAAATAAGGATTTTCAGAAGCAGACGCTCTTAAAGCTGGGGTTTCGGGAAGACGCCTATTGTGATATCAGGGAGGGTGATACGGGGCGTTGGCTGATGGAACGGACGAATGGTCTGGGAGCTGACGTCTTTTTCGAATGTGTCGGTAGGAATGAGACGTTGACACAGGCATTGAGCCAGACGTCATTTTCCGGAAGAATTATGTTAGTAGGGAATCCGATTGGAGATATGAATCTTGAGAAATCTGTATATTGGAAGATTCTCAGGGATCAGATGACGGTAATGGGAACCTGGAATTCCTCCTTTACGAATGATCCGGCAGATGATTGGCATTATGTAATGGCACGTCTGGAACAGAAAAGAATCAATCCGGAAGGGTTAATTACGCATCGGTTTTTACCGGAACAGTTGGAGCAGGGATTTCATATTATGAGGGATAAGACGGAAGATTATATAAAGGTAATAGGAGTATGCTCTGCCGAGAATGCTTCATAGACAGAACGGCCATTCAAAGAATTATGTCTCTGAATGGCCGGTGTATTATAAATGGATATGCAAATAAACAGTAATTGTGAGATGTATTTAATCAATGAATTTTACGGCGGTTCCATAGGCAAGAACTTCAGCCGCCCCTTGTACGATGGAGCTGGAAGCATAACGGATATTTACAACCGCGTCCGCGCCCATTGCCTGTGCGTCTTCGGCCATTCGCTTAGTTGCGATAGCTCTTGCTTCATTCATCATCTCTGTATAGGAAGTAAGTTCTCCGCCGACCAGAGTGCGGAAGCTGTTCATAATGTCTTTTCCCAAATGTACGGATTGGATCATAGTACCGCGAACCATGCCGATCATCTCTAATTTTCTTCCTGTAATATAATCTGTATTTACTAATAGCATTTTTATTCCTCCTGTTGGTTTAAAAGTATTTATTTGTCCTATAGATTCAGGACATCTTTGATGGTATAGAATCCGGGTTCTTTGCCTGCGAGAAATGCGGCGCAGTCGCAGGCGCCTCTTGCAAAGCATTCCCAGTTATAGGAATGATGGGTGATTTCCAGGCGTTCTCCCATGCCGCCAAAGAAGACCGTGTGGCTGCTTGGAATATTTCCTGCCCGCAGAGAGTGATAGCCGATGGTTCCCGGTTCGCGCGGGGAAGCGCCCTTACGCCCATAAACTGCGATATCTTCAAGATCTTTGCCAAGTGCGTGGGCCATGATCTCGCCCATCTCTTTAGAAGTTCCGCTAGGGGCGTCTTTCTTCCACTGGTCATGCATCTCCAGGATCTCGATATCAATCTCGTCTTTCAGGGTCGAAGTTACCAGTTCTAATAGTTTGTTCATGATATTGACTAATTTGGAAGTATTAGCGGCATAGAGCATGGGAATTTCTTTGGAGGCTTCCTGGAATCTTTGCATCTCTGCCGGAGTGAATCCGGTAGTTCCGCAGACCAGCGCTTTTTTATGGTCTACGGCAAGATCAAGGACGTTCATTGACGTCTCTTTTGTAGAGAAATCAATGATAACATCGCAGCGATCGATGACATTCTCCAGATCATCGGTTACCGGGATTCCAAGCTCGGAACCTGTCATGGCAACGGAGCCAAGATCCTGTCCGATGTAGCTGCGACCTTTGGGGGCGATGCCGGCTGTCAGTTCCATATCGTCCCGGGCAGCGGCGGCAGCGGTGATCAGCCGTCCCATCTTGCCCCTTGGCCCGATTACAATTACTTTCATAAAACGTACTCCTTTCGCATATAATAATGAAGTATGATCATTTTAACATAGAATTGAAAATAATGCTTGCATTATTCGACAGAATTCGTTAAAATAGTTTCATCGGGGTATGGCTCAGTTTGGTTAGAGCGCACGGCTGGGGGCCGTGAGGTCGCAGGTTCGAATCCTGTTACCCCGATTTTTTTGTTGAAAAATCAAGAAAATATCTGATGTCATAATTTGTCGAACTGTTGCGTCTTGTGAACAGAAGGGAATCATGATATTATTAAACAAATCAATCTCTGTTCATTCTAATATTTTATTGGACAGCTTGGCTGTTCTTCTGATTATCTGGTTAAACAATCCTTTATGAATCTGATTACTAAATAATCTAATAATCGAATAATCGATGAATCTGATTACTAAATGATTTAATAATCAATGAATCGATGAATCTAATGATCTGAAGATCTACTTTTATAATTAGGTTAACCCTATTTTCTGAAATTCTAATGATCTGATCGATATCTAAGATGAATTTTCCAAAATTATTTTATGCAAATTATTTTATATAAATTATTCTATGTATTTTAAGCAGATTTCATGTCAGATTGTTCTGGTTTGAATTAGGCAAAGAATATGGAATGGCAGAAGGCGACTTAAACCATATATAAAGAAAGGAGAAGAAAGTATGAAAAGAGTAAAGAAAGGAGCGGCATGCCTTCCGGTTTTGGTTGTGTGTCTGTCGATGGGATTGCAGAATGCGGATTTTGTGTCGGCGGCGGAAAAAGAGGAAAAACGCGCGGATTACCTGGATATGATGGATGAAACGGATACGCTGTACAGACCGAAACTCAATACGGCGGTATACGATGTTGATTCAGGAGCACATGTATCTCAGGCAGATTCAGATGTGACAGTTATAAATGAAGTACAGTATGAGAATCTGATACCGGGAAGGGAATATACTCTTCAAGGAACGCTTGTCGATCAAAAGACGAAAAAAGCAAAGACTGATGTAAGGGGAGATAAGATTGCGGCGCAGGTAATATTTACACCGGCAAAGACAAAAGGAAGCCTGGAGTTGGCATTTCGGTTTGACGGTTCAGGATGTGCGGGCGAGACGTTAGTTGTATATGAAGAATTGTTGTATAACGGCGAATCTGTCGCAGAACATAAGGATACAGAAGACGCAAGACAGGTAATATATTTTCCGGATGCGGTAACGACGGTAGCTGACCAGAAGATTGAGGAGAAAAGCATCTGGGGAAAGGGGTTAAAAGGGGCGGATACCATGAGTATATCCATGAAATTGTTATGTATTTATGCGTTTCTTTTTCTGGTATGCGCAGGAATGCTTGTAAAGATGGAATTATATAGCGGATAGGCTCGTTTTATGCAGAAATAATGAATATAGATGGGAGATGTAAAATATGAGGAAAATGAAGGAAGCTATAACGGCGTTTCTTGCGCTGGTTTTGTGTCTTTCTGCCGTGCTGCCTTACGCAGGAGATGCATTTGCGTCAGAAGTCAAGGCAGAGGAAGATGTATCGGCAGATGCAGGGCATACGGTTGTTTTGAGGTCGTCGGAGGGCGGCAAAGTAAAATTCATAGATTCAGAAGAACAAGAAAAGGTTTGGAGTGCGGGAGATACGGTAATTCTTGAGGTATTCCCGGAAGAGGGATTTGAGATTGATCAGATTTCAGTTTTAGGCAGCGCTGTAGAGCAGGAGATTGATAAACAGACGGAAAGCAATCGGGTCTCCTTTGTGATGGAAGACGACGACGTGGAAGTCTATGCCGTATTCAGAAAGAATAGATCGGACAATACAGATGAAATACGGCAGGAGGTACAGCCGGATGTTCAAGAAGACGAGGCGGAGGAACCTCAGGTACAAAGAACGGCATTCCCGTATGAAGGATATATATGGGGGAAAGACAGCGGGAAGAAGGATATCGGTCTGACGGCGTGTCTGTCAGGCGGATTTATGTTAAAATCTGTAGTAGGTTCCGATGTGACGATCAGCCCGGGTGTTTCGCACTGGTATGGAAGCTGGAGTACACATGAATATCATATTACCACTGGTTCAGGGGAATTTCTTGGATATTGCGCACAGCCGAATCTGTCTTCGCCGAGCGGGACGTTCCGTGTCTCGGAGCTGGATAATGAGATGATTAAGGCGGCGCTGCTGGCGGCTCCCGGCGGAGAGCCGCAGTTATATGAGGAATATGGAAGGGGTATCTATAACGAAAGAGATAATAATGTATATGCTTATGCCCATGCGTTGATCGGTTATCTGTACATGGGGTCGCTGCAGGGACTGTCTGCGTCAATGGCAGACGGTGTGAAGAATATGGCGAGTGTTCTTGCACAATTGTCACAGAATCCGTTGGATCCCGCCTATGAGACGTTCCAGAAGTATCTAAGACAATATAAAGCGTATATAGCATATAGCGGTTCGGATCTGCTGCAGGATATTGTCTGGCTGGAGAAGAATCCTGTAGGGTATGCGAAGGTTAAGAAGACTTCTTCCAATACGAAGGTCACGGCAGGCAACAGTTGTTATAGTCTGGCAGGCGCCAGATACGGCGTATTCCATGATCAGGGGTGCGGCAGGCAGGCGGCGGTGCTTACGACAGATGAGTCGGGGAATTCCGATACGGCAAGCCTGGATGAAGGTACATATTATGTGAAAGAGATTACGGCGGCAAGGGGGTATAAATTAGATCCCCGGGTCTATCCGGTCAGGCTGACCGCGGGACAGACGACCGAACTTAAGGTGAGCGACGAGCCTGTGACGTCACCTCCGGTTATACTGCGTAAGGCGGACCGGGAGACAAGGAACGGCGCCGCGTTGGGAGCGGCGTCTCTGGAAAACACACAATTTAGAGTAAGTTTCTACAGAGGCCATTATACGAAAAACAATCTTCCGTCGCAGCCGGACCGGACATGGGTTGTAAGAGCCGGAACTATGGGAGCAGGCAGCAGCCGGACCGACCCTGCGGCGGGAGAATCGTATGAACAGCCTAAAGAAATGCTCTATATGAGCGAAGAAAATATGGAGCTTCCGCTTGGGACGCTCCGTGTAGAGGAGATTCAGGCGCCGACGGGATATCAGCTTGACAGCGTATATCTGAACCAATCCGGTACAGGTTCCAAGACGGAGAAGTTTCATGTCGCAAAGATCGTACAGAACGGAGATCAGGGAATTGTGGAGGACGGTGCGGAATATGTCGTTGCGGACAGTGTAATCCGGGGGGATTTTGAGCTGACGAAGATTGATAAGAATACCCAGAGAGCGATTGCAGGAGTTCCGTTTCGTATTACATCCAACACAACGAAAGAATCACATGTCATTATGACGGACGAGAACGGACATTATTCTTCGAATACGGCTTATGCCGCCCATAGTTATCGAACGAACGGGGGAAAGGCAGGAGACGGACTGTGGTTTGGGTTGGATGAGAATGGAAATAGTGTCAGGGTAGACGACAGTGTCGGCGCGCTGCCTTATGATAGTTATACGATCCAGGAGCTTAGATGTGCCGCAAATGAGGGGAAATTCCTCTATTCAGGGACAATCACAATAACCAGGGCGAATTATATTGTTGATCTAGGAAACGTAGAAAATGCGGATGTAGCGATTGAGACTATGGCAAAAGACGAGGCGACGGGTACTCATTATGCAAAGGCAGATGAGGTAACGATCATAGATACGGTTTCATATATCGGGCTGCAGAAGAATAAGAAATATCGGCTTGTGGGGACGCTTATGAACAGGAGAACGGGACGCGCGGTTACGGATGAAGATGGAGTACCGGTTACTGTCACGAAGGGATTTACTCCGAAGGATTCTAACGGTGAAGTGGAGGTGGAGTTCTTCTTTGATGCGGCGGGACTGGAGGGTTCGGATGTTGTCGTGTATGAAGAACTGTATCTGCAGGATGAGAAATTGGCAGAACATAAGGATATGAATGATTCCGGTCAGACCATACATTTCCCGGGAATCAGGACTAGAGCTGTCAGTCATGAGACGAACACGGATATCGCCAGAGCGGCGAAAGAGATGGTGATCGTAGATACCGTATCCTATGAAAATCTGCGGACGGGCCGTAAGTATAAGATAAAGGGAATTCTGATGGATAAAGATACGGGGCGCGCGGTTTTAGATGAGAATGGCAGCAAGGTTGAAGCAGAGACGGAATTTACTGCAAAGACAGCCAACGGAACGGTTGAAGTAATCTTTCGTTTTCCGGGGAGAAATCTGGCGGGTAAGACGCTGGTGGCCTTTGAATCTCTTGAGAAGGATAACAAAGAATACGCAGTGCATCATGATATCGAGGACGAGCCTCAGACGGTGTATATTCCGAAGATCGGTACTTGTGTAAAAGACAGCGATACGGATATGCATATCTCCAGAGCGGATTCGGATGTGACATTGGTGGATGAAGTGAAGTATGAGAACTTAGTGCCGAATAGAGAATACGTGCTAAAAGGGATGTTAATGAACAGGAAGACAGGAAAGCAGGCGGCAGACGCCGAGGGTAATCCGATTACCGGACAGACTGTCTTTACACCGAAGAAGAAGGATGGGAGCGTAGAAGTCTTATTTCGATTCGACGGCAGTAATCTTGCGGGAGAGACAATAGTTGTCTATGAGGAGATGCTGTATAACGGTAAGTTAATTGCGGAACACAAGGAGGCAGAGGATGAAAAACAGACCGTATATTTTCCGTCTATAGAGACAGAGGCATCGGATCAGGAAACGGAAGAGAGAATATCTTTTGCGGATCAGACCGTGACGATTAAGGATATCGTACATTATGAGAACCTGCTGCCGGGAAAGAAATATACGGTATCGGGAGTCTTGATGGATCAGGAGACCAGCGCGCCGATATTAGACGCCGAAGGAAAGGAGATTACGGCAGAAAAGGAATTTACGGCGAAGGAGCCAAAGGGAGATGAGACGGTGGTATTCGAGTTCGACGGAAGCGTTCTGGCGGGTAAGGTGACCGTAGCATTTGAAGAACTGTTTGTGGAGAAGAAGAGTATCGCGGTTCATGCGGATATTGAAGATGAGCCTCAGACGGTACGGTTCCCGGAGATCAGGACGAAAGCGGTTGATCCGGAGACTGGTATCAATCTGACGCTGGCGGCCGATGAGGTGACGGTGACGGATACGGTATCTTACCGGCACTTGATTCCGGAGCGTCAATATCATCTGGAAGGTATACTGATGGACCAGAAGACGGGTGAACCGGCATTGGATGCAAAAGGAAATGAGATTCATGCAGATATGGATTTTGTACCGGAGGAATCAGAAGGGAGTGTAGAATTAAGCTTTCGGTTCCCGGGGACGAATCTGGAGGGTCAGACATTCGTCGTATTCGAGGAATTATCTCTGAAAAAGTCATGGTTCAAAGAGGTCAAAGTGGCGGTGCATCAGGATATAGAGGATGAGGCGCAGACGATTCATATCCCGAAGCTGGGAACAACGGCGCTGGACGATGAGACACAGACGCAGCAGTCGATGGCAGACGAGGAGATCAGCATTACGGATACGGTGACCTATTCTAATCTTCTGCCGGGATATGAGTATACGGTCCGGGGAATTTTGATGGATCGGGAGACAGGCGAACCGATCAAAGACGACGACGGAAATAAGGTTACGGCAGAGAAGACGTTTGAGCCGGAGGATGCCGAAGGGACGATAGACATGGAATTTTCATTCAGCGGAAAATCCCTTGCCGGAAGGACGGCGGTAGTTTTTGAAAGCCTGGAATGTGAGAAGAAACCGGTTGCGAGGCATGAGGATATCGAGGATTCGAAGCAGAGTATATATTTCCCGAAGATAGGGACGACCGCGACAGACAAAGCAGATCAGGATAAGGAACTTGTGCTGGGCAATGTTGTGACGATCACAGACCGGGTAGAATATCAGAATCTGATTCCGGGCATGGAGTACAGGCTGGAAGGTATCGTTATGGATAAAGCTGCGAAGGAACCATTGACGGCAGACGGTAAACCTGTGACTGCAGAGAAGATATTTAAGCCGGAGAAGGCGGACGGAAGCATTGATGTGGATTTTACCTTCCAAAGCAAAGGAATGAAAGAACAGGAACTCGTAGTTTTTGAGAAGCTTTTCTTACATGAGAGCGGAAAGGAAGCGGCGGTCCATGAAGATTTGGAGGACGAAGGGCAGACGGTCAGGCTTGTGAAGCCACCGGTCGTACCGAAGGCGGTAAAGACAGGCGATACAGACCGAAAGCGGGCGGACATCTACCTGGCTCTCATCGCATTCAGCGGCGTGTTCATAGTATTCAATCAAAAGCGAAGAAATATAAGAAAGACAGAAAATGAAAGAAGATCCCCGGATAAATCTTAAAAATATAAATTTGGAAGAAAATCATTGTAGACAGAACGCAAATCTTCAAGTACAATAGTGAGGGTAAGAAAAACAGAGCTTACTCGGTATCTGCGATGTACCAGTGTATTGTTACACGAATATAAAGTTTAAAATACGAAGAAAGGAAGAAGGAAGATGAGTAACCTTACAGAGATTAGATGGCATGGCCGCGGCGGCCAGGGCGCTAAGACCGCCGCGCTGCTGCTTGCGGACGTGGCGTTCCAGACAGGAAAATATGTCCAGGGATTCCCGGAATATGGACCGGAGCGTATGGGCGCGCCGATTACAGCGTATAACAGGATCAGTGACGTTCAGATCCGCGTACATTCTAATATCTATGATCCGCAGTACGTGGTTGTTGTGGATGAATCATTGTTAGAAGCGGTGGATGTCACCAGCGGATTGAAGAAAGAGGGCGCGATCCTTGTCAATACTTCACGTCCGAAGGAGGAGATCATCCCGCACTTGAAGGGATACGAAGGAAAGGTCTATACGATTGACGCCCATAAGGTATCTATGGCGACCATGGGAAGATATTTTCCGAATACGCCTCTTCTCGCCGCGATTGTAAAGGTGACGAGAATTATGGATGAAGAGACGTTCTTAAGAGAGATGCGGGCTTCGTTTTCACATAAGTTCGCCAGTAAGCCGGAAGTGATAGACGGTAATATGGCGGCGCTTGAGATGGCGCTTAAGGAGGTGCGGTAATGGCGGCAGATATTACAAAGTTAGGAGTCAAGGCGCCCTGGAAGGATCTGACGGAAGGCATGGTGATTGCGGGAGCGGGAACCTCAAGGGATTTCAATACCGGTGAGTGGTCTACAGATAAGCCGGTATTTATAGAAGAGAAATGTAAGCAATGTCTGCTCTGCACGCCGGTTTGTCCGGATAGCTGTATTCCGGTGGAGGGCGGCAAAAGAGGAGAATTTGACTATGATCACTGCAAGGGATGCGGCATCTGTGTGAAGTCATGTCCGTTCGGGGCGATTACGATGGAAGGGGTGGAGTAAGATGGCAAAGAGAGACCGTTTATCAGGAAACGAGGCGATCGCGATCGCGTTAAGGCAGATTAATCCGGACGTATTTCCGGCGTTCCCCATCACTCCGTCTACAGAGATTCCGCAGTATTTTGCTTCTTTTGTGGCAAATGGCCAGGTAGATACGGAGTTTATTCCGGTGGAGAGCGAGCATAGTTCTATGAGTGCGGCCATCGGCGCGTCTGCGGCGGGAGCAAGGAGCCTCACGGCTACGTCTTCCTGCGGACTTGCGTTCATGTGGGAAGAGTTGTACATAGCCGCGTCCAACCGTCTGCCGCTGGCGTTGGCGCTGGTGAATCGCGCGTTGTCAGGACCGATTAATATTAACTGCGATCATTCTGACAGTATGGGCGCGAGGGATGCCGGCTGGATTCAGATCTACGCGGAGAATAATCAGGAGGCTTACGATAATATGGTGCAGGCATACCGGATCTCCGAACACAAGGATGTGAGACTTCCCATCATGATCTGCCAGGATGGATTTATCACCAGCCATGCGGTAGAAAATATGGAGTTGTTAGAGGACGCCGATGTAAAGAAATTCGTAGGCGAGTATGAGCCGGAGGATTATCTGCTGAATCCGGAGTGTCCGATGGCAGTCGGTCCTTATTCCATTACGGATTATTATATGGAAGCAAAGCGTAATCAGGCGGAAGGCATGAGACATGTGGAACGTGTCGTACTGGAGGTGGCGAAGGAATTTGCGGAAGTTTCCGGCAGGGAGTATGGTCTGTTCGAGGCGTACCGCATGGAAGACGCAGAATATGCGGTGGTTATGATCGGTTCCGCTGCGGGGACGACCAAGGACGCCATCGACAGGCTGAGAGACCGGGGAGAGAAGGTTGGTCTTTTGAAGATCCGTCTCTACCGTCCGTTCCCGGCAGAAGCGATTGCCGATATCCTGAAGGATGTGAAAGCCGTCGCCGTCATGGATCGTGCGGAAGGGTATACCAATCACGGCGGACCGTTAGGCGCGGATGTGATGGCAGCTCTGTATCGGGCGAGATCCCAGGCTCTGGCGATAAATTATATCTATGGACTCGGCGGACGCGACGTGCGTGTGGAGGATATGGAAGGTGTGTTTGCAACCCTGAAACAGATAGCAGAGGATGGCGATGCAGGAGAGACCTATCGCTATCTTGGAATCAGAGAATAGGGGGGACAAAAGATGAGTTATAATTTCAAAGAGACGATGAGCAAGCCGGAACGTCTGGCGCCGGGGCATAGAATGTGCGCCGGCTGCGGCGGGACAATCGCGGTAAGGAACGTACTGCGCGGTCTCCATGAGGGGGATAAGGCGGTGATCGGCAATGCTACAGGATGCCTGGAGGTGTCGACATTTACATATCCGTATACGGCATGGGAAGACAGTTATATCCACAATGCGTTCGAGAACGCAGGCGCTACTTTGAGCGGTGTGGAAGGTGCATACAAAGCTCTTAAGAAAAAGGGAAAATTAGACGCGACATATAAGTTTATCACATTTGGCGGAGACGGAGGTACTTATGATATCGGTTTCCAGTCGTTGTCCGGCGCGATGGAGCGTAACACGGATATGGTCTATGTCTGCTATGACAACGGAGCATATATGAATACCGGGATTCAGCGTTCGTCGGCAACGCCGATGTACGCGGATACGACGACGACGCCCGTAGGAAGCAAGAGTAACGGGAAACCGCAGAACCGCAAAGATCTTGCGGCGATCATTGCAGCACACGATATCCCTTATGTGGCACAGACGACGTTTATCGGAAATTTCAAGGATCTGCATGTAAAATCTGAAAAGGCGATTTATACCCCGGGGGCGGCTTTCCTGAATATTATGGCTCCGTGTCCGAGGGGATGGAGATATAACACGCCGGATATTATGGAGATCTGTAAGCTGGGGGTAGAGACCTGTTATTGGCCGTTGTTCGAAGTAGTGGACGGCAAGTGGATTCTGAATTATGAGCCGAAAAAGAAACTCCCCATCGAAGATTTCTTAAAACCGCAGGGACGTTTCAAACATTTATTCAAGAAAGGAAACGAAGATCTGATCGAAGAATTCCAGAAGGAAGTTGACCGTAGATGGGAAGAGCTTAAGTTCAGATGTTCCAGAGGATAGAGTAAGGTGAAAAGAGAAAAGTTTGGGTCGCGGCTGGGATTTATCCTGGTATCGGCCGGATGTGCGATCGGAATCGGAAACGTATGGAAGTTTCCCTATATGTGCGGGGAGTTTGGAGGAGCGGCGTTTATCCTCATCTATCTGATATTTCTTCTGATTCTTGGAATACCGGTTATGATCTGCGAATTTGCGGTAGGAAGAGGAAGCCGCTTGAGCGTGGCGGCAGGTTTCGAGAAGTTGGAACCTGTCGGTACCCGCTGGCATGTGACCAAATGGATCGGCGTGGTGGGATGCTATATGCTCATGATGTTCTATACGACGGTGGGCGGCTGGATGATGTATTATTGTTACCGCAGCATTACAGGCGAGTTCGAGGCAGCGACGTCCGAGGCGGTAGCTGCAGGATTCGCGGATATGCTGGGGAATGTGCCTGTTATGACATTCTGGACAGTCTTGATCTGTATCGTGGGATTTGCCGTCTGTTACTTCGGGATTCAAAAAGGGATTGAGCGTGTATCCAAGATCATGATGTCGGCTTTATTGCTAATCATGGTAGTGTTGGCCGTTCATTCTATGTATCTTGAGGGAGCGGGAGAGGGGATTAAGTTCTACCTGGTGCCTGATTTCGCAGGAATGAAGGAGATCGGGATCGGCAATGTTATATTTGGAGCGATG
This sequence comes from uncultured Dorea sp., assembly GCA_947564705.1. GTDB lineage: Bacteria > Bacillota > Clostridia > Lachnospirales > Lachnospiraceae > Sporofaciens. The sequence continues at coordinate 16,594 of CANODD010000011.1, forward strand.
AGCCAGGCATTCTTCACACTCTCTATCGGAATCGGCGCGATGCTGATTTTCGGCAGTTATATCGGAAGGGAGCGGAGCCTTACCGGAGAGGCGGTTAGTATTACGGCGTTGGATACGTTTGTGGCGCTTATGGCGGGATTTATCATTATACCGTCCTGCTTTGCGTTTGGAATTGAACCGGGAGCAGGCCCGAGCCTGATCTTCATCACGATACCGAATATATTTGCCCAGATGCCGGGAGGGAGGATGTGGGGAGCGTTATTCTTTTTGTTCCTGACATTTGCGGCGTTTACGACGATCGTAGCCGTATTCGAGAATATTATCTCGTTTTCTATTGACCTGTTAGGCTGGAGCAGAAGCAAGAGTGTGTTAGTGAATGTGGTCATGGTCAGTGTGTTGAGCATTCCCTGTGTTCTGGGATTTAATGTTCTGGCAGGTTTCGAACCATTGGGCGCCGGAACGAATATCATGGATCTGGAGGACTTTATTGTATCTAATAACCTGCTTCCTCTTGGGAGTCTGGGGTATGTGTTGTTCTGTACCAGGAGAAACGGCTGGGGATGGGAGAATTTTCTTAATGAAGCAAATGCAGGAGAAGGGATTCGGTTTCCGAGGGGACTGAAAGGATATGTATCCTATGTCCTTCCGCTGATCATCATTGTCATCTACCTGAAAGGATATTATGACAAATTTGCCGGACAGGGGACGGCGGCGCTTGTGGGATGGATGACGGCAGCAGTGTTGTTTTTGGGCTTCGTACTGTTTTGTTCCGGGATATTCGGAAAGAAACAAAACAGATGATTTTATAAATTACAAGAAGAAAGAGGTGTAATTATGCGTTACGAGATTTTGGGAGAGACGCTCCCGGTTGTGGTGTGCCAGTTAGAGGGCGGAGAGAAGATGATTACGGAAGGCGGAGGTATGTCGTGGATGTCGCCGAATATGTTGATGGAGACGACGACAAACGGAGGTATCGGAAAGGCGTTCGGAAGGATGTTCTCCGGTGAGAAGATGTTCCAGAACATCTATACTGCCCAGGGCGGCAATGGGATGATTGCGTTTGCATCCAGTTTCCCGGGGTCAATCAGAGCATACGAGATTGCGCCGGGACAGGAGATGATCTTCCAGAAGAGCGCGTTCCTGGCGGGAGAAGCAGGGGTGGAATTATCTGTATTCTTTAATAAGAAGGTCAGCTCCGGCTTGTTTGGCGGCGAGGGATTTATCATGCAGAAGATCAGCGGCTGCGGTACGGTGTTTGCGGAGTTTGACGGGCATGTGGTAGAGTATGAGCTGCAGCCGGGACAGCAGATTGTCGTGGATACAGGGCATCTTGCGGCGATGACGGCAACATGTAAGATGGAGATCAAGAGCGTGCCGGGAGTTAAGAATATGCTGTTCGGCGGCGAAGGATTCTTTAATACGGTAATCAGCGGACCGGGAAAAGTATGGCTTCAGACGATGCCGATCAGTAATGTGGCAGGGGTACTGAGACCTTATATGCCGTCCGGATCATAAGAGAATCCGTTTATACGCTATAATGAATGAGGATACAAGACAGCAGGAGCTGACGGTCTTGGCTGTCTTGTACCTATGCTTCTTCCATATGTTCTTTACGGTACTGACTCGGCGAGCATCCCATATACCGTTTGAAGATCTGTCCATAATAAGCCGATGTGGAGAAGCCTGTCATGCTCGCGATCTTCGTGATGCTTTCTCCTTCCCGAAGAAGCGGAAGGCTGTTCTGGATTCGCAGGAACAGGATGTATTCAAAAATTGTCATTTTCATATATTTCTTAAAGAATCTGCAGCATTCGCTCTTGCAGATATTCACATGGTCTGCAATCTCGTCTAAAGTAAGCTCCTGGGCATAGTGTTCTTGTAAATAGAAAAGGATATCTTTCAATCGTGACAGATGCTTCTGGGGGTGGTGCGGGTTGACCGGAAGGGATGTGTAATATCGGTAAAGACTCAGCCAGATCTCCGTCAAGATGAGATGTATCTGCAATTCATAGTCCGGCGAAGGAGCCTGTGATATCTGATAGATATTCTGGATCTGCCGGATGATCGTCTGGTGCCAGTCTATGTCTTTCTCAAGTTTCAGGGAATGCCAGCTCTCATTCGTGGTGATAAAGTCCACATATTTTGTCTGAAGCAGGCTGTTCTCATATCCGTAGATGAACCGCGGATGAAAAGTGACGGAGAGATAATTACAATCCTGTCCGTCTTTCATATAGCCGGAGTGAAGGGTATTTCCGTTGCAGAAGAGTCCCTCGCCTTCCGTCAGAAGATATTTCTTATCATTTACAAAATATTCGATCTGTCCGGACATGATCCAGGTAAGTTCGATCTCCGGATGCCAATGCCAGGGAAAGGAATGCTGTTCATAAGCTTGTATCTTTTCGAGACTGATATGTACAGGAAATTCATAATTCCCATGCTTTTTAATCTCCTTATGGTCTTTTTCGGTCTTAAGCTTCATAGTATGTCTCCAATTCCTCAATATCCTTATAATATTTTCAAATATTCTTATTGTATGAGATTCCAAATCTCATTATAATCATAAAATAAGTAGAGTAAATATGCAAGAATAATATAAATATACAACATAAATGAATGGAGGACTAAAATGATGAAGGAAAGATTAATTCAGCAGTTTCAGGAACTGTTCAAGGGAGAGGGGGAGATTCGTTCTTACTTTGCTCCGGGGCGTGTGAATCTGATCGGAGAACACACAGATTATAACGGCGGCCATGTATTTCCATGCGCGCTGACACTCGGAACCTATGGAATTGTAAGAAACAGAGAGGACAGAAAGCTCCGCTTCTATTCTGCGAATTTTGAAAAGCTGGGCGTTATCGAGACCAGCCTGGATGAATTGGTTCCGGATCCGAAAGCAAACTGGACGAATTATCCGAAGGGTGTAATGTGGGCGTTTGAGAAGAGAGGATACAAGCTTACGCACGGTCTGGATATCATGATCTATGGAAATATCCCGAATGGTTCCGGCCTTTCTTCTTCTGCATCACTGGAGGTTCTTACAGGAGTGATTTTGAAGGATACATTTGGATTCGATGTCTCGATGGTGGATATCGCACTGATCGGACAGGATTCGGAGAATAACTTCAATGGCTGTAACTGTGGGATTATGGATCAGTTTGCCAGCGCTATGGGAAAGAAAGATCATGCGATCTTCCTGGATACCAATACACTGCACTACGAATATGCGCCGGTAATCTTAAAGGATGCGAAGATTGTAATCACGAACAGTAAGGTAAAGCATAGTCTGGTAGATTCTGCTTATAATGACAGAAGGACAGAATGTGAGACTGCGTTAAAGGAGCTGCAGACAGTTACGGATATCAAGTCTCTGGGAGAGCTGACGGAAGAGGAATATGAGGCTCATAAGGATGCGATCAAGGATGCGGTGAGACAGAAACGTGCGAAGCATGCCGTATATGAGAACCAGAGGGCAGTCCGTGCGGTGGAGGCTTTGAAGAATCAGGATGTGGAGCTTTTTGGCAGGCTGATGAACGCATCCCATGAATCTTTGAGATATGATTATGAGGTATCCTGCGAGGAGATTGATATCCTGGTAGATCTGGCGCAGGCGATGCCGGGTGTGATCGGTTCGCGAATTACAGGCGGCGGTTTCGGTGGCTGTACGGTCAGCATCGTGAAGAATGATGCGGTGGATCAATTTATCAGCGAGATCGGGAAAACCTATCAGGAAAAAGTCGGGCATGAAGCAGAATTCTATGTGGTAGATATCGGCGACGGCGCAGGCATTATTTAAGATGATTCGATATATTTAGTATATTTAATATATCCAATATAATAGTATGTGTCGATATGTAGCTGACGATGTATGACAACCGGTCTTCTGGCAGAACAGTATGTATACGGCTGTAGAAATAGGAATGTATAGGCATTAAGATGGAGGAGAGAAGATGTTAAGCGAGAATATTAAAAAACTGGTGGAGTATGGTATTCAGACCGGGCTTGTTCCGGAGACGGAGAGAATCTATACAACAAACCTCCTGTTGGAGATGTTCCATGAGGACGACTATGAGGATGTGGAGATTGATACGGATGCGATCGAGCTGGAATCTGTATTGAAGGATCTGCTGGATGAAGCCGTAAAACGCGGTATTATCGAAGACAGCATCGGTTACAGAGATTTATTTGATACGAAACTGATGAATTGTCTGATTCCAAGGCCTGCACAGGTACAGGAGACATTTGAGAAAAAATACGCGGTTTCTCCGAAAGAGGCAACGGACTTTTATTATAAATTCAGCCAGGACAGCGATTATATCCGTCGTTACCGGGTTAAGAAGGATATGAAGTGGAAGGTAGATTCTCCGTATGGTGAGATTGATATTACTATTAATCTGTCCAAACCGGAGAAAGATCCGAAAGCGATCGCGGCGGCAAGAAACGCGAAGGCAAGCAGTTATCCGAAATGCCTGCTCTGCATGGAGAACGAAGGTTATGCTGGACGTCTGAACCATCCTGCAAGGGAGAATCACAGGATCATTCCGATCACGATCAATGACAGCAAGTGGGGATTCCAGTATTCTCCGTATGTGTATTATAACGAGCACTGTATCGTGTTCAACGGACAGCATGTGCCGATGAAGATCGAGAAGGCGGCATTCATTAAATTATTTGATTTTATTAAGCTGTTCCCGCATTACTTCCTGGGCTCCAATGCAGATCTTCCGATTGTAGGCGGTTCCATCTTGAGCCACGATCATTTCCAGGGCGGGAATTATACCTTTGCCATGGCGAAAGCCCCGATCGAAAAGGCAGTAAGTATTCCAGGGTATGAAGATGTAGAAGCTGGGATTGTAAAATGGCCGCTTTCTGTACTGCGTATCAGAAGTAAAGACGAGAAACGTCTGATCGAGCTGGCGGATCATGTGCTCGGGGCATGGAGAGGTTATACGGACGAAGAGGCGTTTATCTTTGCTGAGACGGACGGAGAACCTCACAATACGATCACACCTATCGCAAGAAAGGTGGGAGATACCTATGAGCTGGATCTGACGCTGAGAAATAATATTACGACGGAAGAACATCCGCTGGGCGTTTATCATCCACATGCGCAGTATCATAATATCAAGAAAGAAAATATCGGTCTCATCGAAGTTATGGGACTTGCGGTGCTTCCGTCCAGACTGAAGGAGGAGTTGGAAATACTTGCCGATTATCTGGTGGAAGGAAAAGATGTCAAGAGCTGTGAAAAGATTGAAAAACATGCGCAGTGGGTACAGGAATTCCTGCCCAAGTACGGCAGTATTACCAGAGAGAATGTGATGGATATCCTGAAAAAGGAGGTTGGAATTACGTTTACACATGTTCTGGAGGATGCAGGTGTGTATAAATGCACGGAAGAAGGCCGGAAAGCGTTTATGAAGTTTATAGACACATTATAAAAGATAAAAATAAACCTCCATTGGTATTGAGACTTACCAATGGAGGTTTTGTTGTGCCCAGGGAGAAGTGTGCACGAAGTTTCGACTGTTATTCTGTAATGATGAGACCAGAAACGATGTCAGCAAGATCGATGCCTTCGGATGCCGGATTATACCCGTTTTCAAGCATCTGGTCGTAAGATACCTCCTTTCTGCATCTGCGGGCATATTCACGGGCTTCTTCTCTGCGAAGGGTATCAAACGCGGTATTGAGCTTGTCCGCCTCTGCCTGTGTCTGGACAGGAAGAAGTGCATACCAGCGCGTCTTACCGCGGAAGTTGACGTGTCTTACGGCATATCCGCTATTCTTGAAAAAAATCATGGTTTCATAGTCATCATCGGCAATGGGATAATATGCAGTATTTTGATTTACCATATTTGTCTCCTATTCCGGGGAAGTTAGGACTTCGCCCCTGTGTGTTGGTTAAGCTGACAACCAATAAAGCCAGCGGTGATACATTAAATGATACCTTAGATAGCCGGAATAAGATAACGATAGAAAGGAATGGAAGAATTCTAAGAAAAAATGCAGATATTCATGAATGAATAAAAATATTCCGGACAGGAATAAAAAAGTGCTAGTAAAAAAAGCTTGAATATAGGATAATAATGTTAATATGAAGAGAAATTTGAATACAATTGTTGCTCAACGTTTATCGGAAGTGTTTATGTCTGAAAAACAGGAGATAACAGCTTGCAGATTGAATGTAGAGCAGGGAACTGTTAGCAAGTGGAAAAAAGGGAGACAGATACCAAGTCCTGAAACACTTGTTATGATTGCCGACATGTATGACGTCTCACTTGATTGGATTTTTGGATTGAGTGATGTAAAGGAGAGAAATAGCTTATCGTCAGATAGAATTTCATATGCGCAGGTTATTTCTGTCCTGGATAGACTGTTTAATCTGGCAAATATTGAAATTCTAAATTTTCATGAAGCGGCAAAAG